>JBFJYU010000044.1:0-14332 GCA_041622435.1 Thermoplasmatota archaeon
AGGATCGTCTTGACGGCGCAGGGCATCTCGACCGGGAACGTCCACGTTTCGGTGGTGCTGGCGGCCGTCTCCAGGCCCCGGGTCGTGGTGCGGGCGTAGTCGGCCGGCAACTCGATGGGGGGCGTGTAGGGCAACCCCCCGGCAAGCTCAACGCCCCCAAAAGGCGTCATGTCGTCTTCGAAGCCAGGGTAGACGATCTTCGTGAGCATGCCGCCCGGGTACTGCTTGTCGTTGGTCACGTGGTCCACCACGTGGGTGTGCACCACCCAGACGCCCTCGTTGCCAGCGCGGCCCTCAATCACAACATCGACGCGCTGGGCGGGCAAAACCGGTACCGTGTCCAGGTAGTACCGGGCGTTTGGTGGAATGGGGTTGCCGTCCACATGGGTCACGAGCATGTCGTGGCCGTGGGTGTGGATCGTCTCGACGGTGGTGCCCGCATTGAGGATTCGCAGCCGGATCGTTTCGTCCGGCTCAAGCACGATGTGTGTATCTTGCCGTTGCAGCGTCTTGGGGAAGCTGACGCCATTGATCATGAACGTGTCCGGGGTGACATCGACGGGTGGGTTTTGGCAGCCCTGTTCGCCGGTCACGCCGCAGCTTCCCAGGTTCTGGTGGTCCACGTGCGGATTCTCCACGCGCGCCGGGGTCGCTTCCACGAGGTCCCGTTGCAGGGTGCCAAGCGTCCAGACAACGTCCCGGTCGGTGTCCGGCTCCCAGGCGGTCTCTTGGGGTTCGACGATGAAGACCCCGTACAGGCCCTGCATCACGTGGAACTGGGTATCCACATGGCAATGGTACCACAGTGTCCCGGCGCGCTTGGCGATGAAGTCATAGCGGAAGTCGTCGCCGGGCTGGACGCTGTCCTGCGTGCTGCCAGGCACGCCATCCGACTCCCACGGCACATACTGGCCGTGCCAGTGGATCGTGTGCGGATGAACATGATTGTTCTCGAAATCCACGATAACCCGGTCGCCCTGCCGGACCCGAATCGTGGGGCCCGGCGTGCTACAGGTGCCTTCCCAATCCGCTTCCGTCGTATCGACATCTTGGTCCGGCAGATACTCAATGGCGCTGGTGCTGTAAGCGTCATTGGGGTCGGCGGCCTTGTAGCAGAAAGCCCACATGTTGGCTTCCAGGCCGGGGTAAATTTCTTTCTGCACCAAGTCGAGGACTGTCGCCTTGAGGTGAACCGTTCGGCCCGTCGCCGTAAAGCCTTCGCCCGGGACGTAATCGAAATCCCCCGCACCCAGGCACCCCGCAAACGCCAAGCTTAGCAGAGGCGCCAGGGCGATCATCGTACGAACCATGAACGTGCGACCTTGGCCGGTGGGTAAAATAGGCCGGTCGGGGGGCCGTCGACGAATGTTGTCCGAATCCCTGCGGTTTCTGTCAAAAATAGTCTCCCAAGGCAACAGCGTTCAATCCGTCGCCGCTGGCTGGCTCATGAAGCGTCTATTTCTGCTGACCAGCGTGGCGGCCGTTCTGTTGGCGGGCTGCACCGGGGCCCCCGGCGAAACGATCGACGCCGACGCCACGTACCGTGTCCCGGTGGAGGCCGGCCACGCGGTCAATGGCGATGCTCGCACGATTTCTGTGACCGTCACTCAAGGTGGCGACGAATTGGGTTCCGGGTCCTACAGCACCCAGGGAAAAACGGTCGACGATTTCGAAACATTGTTCACCGTCACGGCCACCGGCGGCGAACTGAAAATTCAGGCATTCGAAGGCTCGAACCCGCTCAACTTCAAGAGCATCGACCCCGCCAAATGCAAGGACCCCAACTTCCAGGTCCACGTCATTGATGGCGCCGTTCACCTCTGGAGCAACTGCGACTGAGCGCCGCCATGGGGGCTGCGGCTTCGCTTCGGGGGCGCCCGCGAGGCGCCGGCGGACGGGGCCCTGTTCTCATCGTCGGGAGCCGGATTCTGGCGTTAAATAGCAGGGGGTGACAATCTCCTCCTGCGGCCCGCGCTCCAGCCAAAGGGTCCGTTGAATCCATGATCAAATTGTTGTACCTCGCCACGGCCGGCCTGTTGTTCACCGGGCTGGCTGCGGCCAACGAATTTAGCCACGGTGGCCTGAGTGAAACGATGGGGTTGGGCCACCGCCACATGGCCGACTATGGCGGCTATCATTGCGCTGGTCCGACGGACGCGGGCTGGGAGCAACACATGCAGCACATGCAGGACACCCATTGCGGGCAAGCTCACATGGGCGGGCACGGCGCCCCCCATCACATGGGTGCTGGGACGGGTGCGGGGGGCCGAACGTGAGCGCCACCGCTACGTCTTGGCAACGCCCGGCTGCGTGGATGCTGGCTGGCGCGGGACTCGTGCTCCTCGTGGCCAGTCTGGCTGGCAACGGCACCGGTCTCTTTGGCTGGGGGTTCATGATGAGCATGATGTGGATGTGGATGCTCCTGCCGTTCATTCTCATCGTGCTGCTCGTCATTCTGGTGCTCGACCGCATGCCGCGATGAGTGCGGGCTTGCAGCCGGCCGCGTCGCAACCGGCCCGCGACGGCGTCTACCGAACCGGCTGCCCGCACCGTCCGCCGGGGCGCGTGCAATGGCGCGATGTCATGGAGATCCTGGACGACGAGTCCGCCTAGCGCGGGACGATGCGCAACGTGATGTCGTCGAGAGCGGCCTCCCGCGTCGACCACGGCCAGGGCCCTGCCTCCAGTTCAAAGGCGAGACGTACGGCGCCGGTCCCCTCGGGCGGATCGAAGGCGATCATGCACGGACGTGTTTCGCGAAAGGCGGGGCAGGACGCTTCGCTGACGGCGAATGCGCCGTTGGGCTGCGTGCGCCACGATGAGCCGGGATCGCTGGTCGCCAGCCACTGGGCCCGGACCACCACGCCGTCGCCGCGGCTGGCCATCTCCAACAGCAGCGAATCCCCGTCGATGCGCAACGGCTCGGGCCATTGGAACCGTGCCGGCAACAGGCCCCACGCTTTCATCCTGAGTTCGCCGCCCTCGGGCCGGGCCCCGCCCGCGGCCGCCCCGGCCACGCCGACGGGGCGGCCGATTAGGCTAGGTTCGAACGAGCCGGCGAGAATGAGGTCGCCGTGGGCTGCGGCCGCCACGCGGGGATCCGTGCCGGTCTGCTTCGGGGCGCCCATTAGCCGCGCGAGCACGGCGTCACCCACCGGGCCCGCCACGGCGACGGGCAGAAACTCGTCAATCCACACGGGCTCCCAGAACGCGCGCGCCACGGCGCCGTCCACGAAATCAACAAAAAGAATGCCCGACGGGTAGGTTTCCCAGATTCTTTGATCGAAGACGCTGTTGCCGAGGTTCCACGCCGTCAGGCGCCCCGCATCCATTTCGAAGCCGCCGGCGACGTGCGACCCCGCAAACACCACCAGTGCCGCGCCGTCCTCGTAGCTCTCGTTTCGGATGGCGTGGGCTGGCGGGTCGACGCCTTGGCTCAGCCTACCTCCCGCGTGGGCAAACACGATCGTGACGTGGCCCGCGTCGGCGGCGTCTTGCACCATGGCCCGAAAGGCCGGCGTGCGGCAAATCGTGGGCCGGGCGTCGGCTGCCCAATAGGCGTCCACCTGCGGCACCGCCATGGTACAGCCGACGACGGCGAAGGAGGCTCCCCCGACCGTGCGCACGAGCGGCACATCGGGCTGCGACGCGTTGCCCAGTCCGACGTGCTGCAAGCGGCTCGCCGCCAGCAACTCCAGCATGCGCGCCGCGCCGCCGGGCCCACGGTCAAGCGCGTGATTGTTGGCGACGGTGGCGACATCAAAACCGGCTTGCGCCGTCGCATCCAGGAACGAGGGCGGCATCCGGAAGCCCTTTCCCATCCACGGCAGCCACGCCGTCCCCTCGGCCACGGCGCCCTCCAGGTTCACGAGCGCCAGATCGGCCGACGCGATCAGTGGTTCCACGTGCTTCCACACGTCCGCCGGGTCGACGTTGCGGCCGTCGCTCATCCACAGCCGCTTCGTCGGCTCGTCGGCGGCGTCGTAGAGCCGGCGGCCAAACAAGGCGTCGCCCGCAAACGCGAGGCGGATCACTGGCTCTTGGCTGAGGATCACGGTCGCGGCGTCCTGCACCAGGACCGTCTGGGCGCGGTGGCCCGGGGCCGACACCGAGACCCATGCTGGTTGCGGAAGCTTCAGCCGGGCATCGCCGCCTGCGCTGGTGTCGGTGGCGGACCCGGCGTGCCAGATCGCTGCAGCCAGCGGGGCGCCATCGCCATCCAGAACCCGGATCGATGTCCAGTCAAGCGGCGCGGGCGCGGCGCTCGGCGTCCCGGGAAGATGCGTCAGCGGCACCAGCATGACGAAGCCCAGGAAGGTCGCCAAGACCCAGGCTCGACGTCGCCGGTCGAGTTGCCGCCACGCCTGCACCGGCACCGCCCGAGGAACCCAGGCGGCCTACCTGAAGCTAACCCGGTGGCCGACCCGTTGCACCCTGGCCCGCCGCGCGCCCCATTCTCACCTCTACGAACCGCATCCAGGCGTTAAGTAGCCGGCGAGCGCCTGCTCCATCGGCCACCCCAGCCCAGCGGCCGGCGTGGTCAGGAACAACCATGACCCCCACGCTGCAACTTGCCGTGGGCGCCGTCGGCGCCGACGAAATGACCCACGGCGGCCTCGCCAACGCCGTTGGATTGGGCGACCACCTGCTCGCGCACGGCAGCCGCCGCCCCCGCGGCGGGCACCACCAGGACGCGGACGCCTGCGCCGATGCCCCGCACGGCCCCAACCAGCCGGCCCGGCTCGGGGGTGCCCCGTGAAGCGCTCCCGCTGGCTCGCCCCCGCGGCCGCCGCCACGCTGGTGGTGCTCCTGGCGGGCTGTACGGGTGGGACCGGCGCCGACGCCGGCAGCGGCGCGGGCGACCACGGCGACCATGACCACGGCGACCATGGCCACGGCGACCATGACCACCACCACGGCGACCAAGGCAGCGGCAACCAGCCCCTCACCGGCCAAGAGGACGTGCTCATCATCGTGATCGGCGGCAACCCCAACGAGTTCGCCTTCGAACCCGCGCGCCTCGAAGTCAGCGCCGGCCAGCGCGTCGGCATCGAGTTCAGCAACGACGGCAGCATCGACCACGAATTCGCCATCAAAGACCTGGACTTCCACTTGTACGCCGGGCCCGGCGAGAGCGCCAGCGCAGCCTTCCACGCCCCCGGCCCCGGCGAGTACACCATCGGCTGCCACATCCCGGGCCATTTCGAGTCCGGCATGCGCGGCACCCTGGTGGTTTCTTGCGGCCCGCCCTCCTGCGCGCCGGTGCGACCTCGGAGCCCCAGGCCCGCCGCGCGGCTCGCCTCCGGGCCTGCCACACGCACACCCTACCCCCCGCCTGGCCGGCCCGATGCACACCGCGATGGGGGCAAGGTTCAAGAACGACGGCCGGTCCTGCATGGCTACCCGTCCATCACGGGCGCTCCAGCGCGCAGCCTGCCGCTACCCTGGAACACCCCTGCTGGCCTCTGATTTCATAGGTGAACTACCATGCCGATCCGCTCCAAGGGCCTCCGCAGCAAGACCCGCGGTGTGCTGACCAAGCACCCGCGCGACCGCGGCGTCGCCTCTCCCAACCGCGTCCTCATGGACTTCCCCGAGGGTAGCAAGGTTGCCATCGTGCTGGACGCAGCCCAGCACAAGGGCATGCCCCACAAGCGCTTCCAGGGCCAGACCGGCACCGTTTCCGGCAAGCAGGGCGAGGCCTTCGTGGTCGACCTGGTTCACGGCAACAAGCCCAAGACCCTCGTCGTGCGCGCCGAGCACCTGAAGCAGGTCTTCTGAGGTTGTCATGAGCGACGCGGACGTCATCCTCGACGACATCGTTGAGGACGGCCGGCTGGTGACCCTCGCCGAGGTTCTGGAGATGCTACAAGCAGCCCAGGACGCTCGCGAGGAGCTGGCTTACGAACAAAAGATCGCGCTGGAGCACGCCAGGCGCTTCGCCCGTGTGAACACCGAGCAAGCCAATGCCATCGTGAACGCCATCACGGATGCGTTCCCGAGCCTTGAGTCGAAGTTCGCCGTGCGCATCGCGGACCTGGTACCCCAGCACCCGGAAGACGTGATGTCCATCTTCCAGAAGTCTCGCCACGAGTTGTCCGAAGAGGACATCCAGACGATCATCGGGATCGTCGACGAGCACTACGTTGCCTGAGGTCTTCCATGGAGGACTACGTCTACATTTTGGACTACTTGCCCCAGGGGAGGCCTGATGCTCCCCCGAGCCGCCGCGAGCCGACGCTCTTTGGCATCGGTGACCAGCAGTTCACCGTGTTCGAGCTCGTGCCCAAGACGGGCATCAGCTTCACGATTGGTGACAAGGCCTACATCGGCAAGGACGTCGCACAGCGCGGCCTGGTCCAGAAGATTCGTGGTCGCATCACCTACGAGGAGTTGACGCCGGCGGCGCACGGCGAGTTGCCGTACGTCATCGAAGACATCGTCAAGGGCGACGAGTCGCGCTTTGTGAAGTTCTTCAACGAGGCGCCGGCGATCTCGGTTCGTTACCACGCCCTTGAGTTGCTTCCCGGCGTCGGCAAGAAGTCGGTCCAGCACATCCTTGAGGAGCGTCGCAAGAAGCCGTTCGAGAGCCTTGCGGACATTGAGGAGCGCGCCCACGTGCCCCACCCGGACAAGGTGGTCGTCAAGCGGGTGATCGAGGAGTTGTCGGATCCGAGCCAGAAGTACCACATCTTCGCGCGTCCGCCCCAGAAGCCCGAGGACGATCGGCGCGGTCCGCGGCGCTATTAGATGGCGCGCGGCGCGAAGCTGGGCCAGCACTTTCTGCGCGAGCCCCGCATCGCCCGCCGGATCATCGAGGCCGCTGGTATTGAGCCCGGCCAGCGCGTGTTGGAGATTGGCCCGGGCCCGGGCGTTTTGACGGAGCCCCTCGTGGAGGCGGTGGGGCCGACGGGCACGTTGGTGGCCGTCGAGTACGATCCTGACTTGGCGGGCCCCCTGATGGGTCGCTGGCCGAACCTGGATGTCCGGCTGGCCGACGCGGTGAAGGCTGATCTTGCGGCTTGGGGCCCCTACGATCGGATCGTCAGCAACCTGCCCTACCAGATCAGCGGCCCAATCACGGTGAAGCTGCTGGAATTGCTGCGGCAACCTGAGACGCGCTGGGGCCGCGCGGTGTTGATGTATCAACGGGAGTTCGCTGACCGGCTGCGCGCGGAGCCGGGTTCGAAGGCCTACGGGCGTCTGACTGTCCATGCGGCGCGCTGGGTCGGGGTGAGCCTCCTGCGCCATGTTCCGCCCGCGTGCTTCAATCCGCCGCCGAAGGTCCAGTCGAGTATTTTGATCCTGGAGCCGCACCCGAGTCCGCCCTTTGAGGTGGCCGACGAGGTGCTCTGGACCGCCGTGGTCGATGGCGCGTTTGGCCAGCGCCGCAAGCAGCTTCGCAACACCGTGCCCGCCGCCGTGGCCGGCTTGGGCGTTCCCCGCGACAGCAGCTTGGCGGCCCTAGTGGAGCTGGGGCTTGACGCGGCGCGCCCCGAGGCGGTGCCGGCCGCCGATTTCGCCAAGCTCGTGGCGCTCCTGGCGGGGGCCCGCTAGTGGAATGGGGCGGCATCTACCTGGCCAAGCACCCTGATGTGTACGAGCCCAGCGATGACACGTTTCTGCTGGCCCGGGTCGTGGCCGAATCGGTCGGGCCGGGGACCCGGTTTCTGGAGGTCGGCTGCGGCGCGGGGCTGGTGAGTTTGGCGGCGGCCAAGGCGGGCGCCGAGGTGGTCTGCACCGATCTGAACCCGCACGCGGTGGCCCTGGCGCGCCACAACGCCCGCGAGAACGGGCTTACGGTGGAGGCGGTCGAGGCCGATCTGCTTGCCGGCGTCGAGGATCGGGGCCCCTACGACGTGGTGGCGTTCAACCCGCCATACCTGCCGACCGCGCCGGAGGACCGCGTCGAGGGGCCCCTCAACCTCGCTTTCGACGGCGGGGCCGACGGAAATGCCGTCGTCTTGCGGTTCGCCGCCCAAGTCGTGGCCTTGAATCCGCCGCCCCGGACGATCCTCGTGATCCACTCCAGCCTCAGCGAGCCGGAGCACCTGGCCGCGCGCTTGGCCGAGGCCGGCTACGGCCACGAGGTGGCCGCCCGGGAGCGCCACTTCTTCGAGGAGTTGTGGGTGCGGCGTTTTTCGCAGCGATGACCGCGGGATATCCGTGGCCGTTGCAGAAGCGGCAAGCCCATAGCTGCAATTGCAATACTCTGGTCGACCATGTTGACGAAACCTTGGCTTTGGGTTGTCCTGACATTGCTTGCCGGAATCCTCGTGGCTGGCTCCGCCGCTGCGTGTCACCTCCCGCCATCCTCAAGCGCGAGTGATGGGTGTGTGTGGTCAACTGCACCCTGGGGCCTGGAGTTGTTCCTGGCCGAGTGCAGTGGCAGCCTCCTTGACGACGCGGTTGCCTACTGCAACTACGGGGTTGCCGTCGTCCAAGAAGTTCGGTTGGGCTGTCCCCAGTCCTATTATGGTTGCGGATAGGACCTCAGCAGGCTGATCGGTTGACCCGGGAGCGATCCACGTCTGCACTGATTGTCCGGGCCGAGGTTGCCGCCTGGCGTTACCGCCTACGCGCCGATGATCTCGATGGGATAGAAGCCGCCGAGGTCTTCGTCGATGGCCCAGTCCATCTGCTCGCCGTCGTCAACAAGGAACGCGGGGTAGTAGACGCCGCCGGGGAACGTCTGCGGGATGTCCCAGGAGATCGCGTAGAGCCAGCCGTTGCAGCCCGTGGTCGGGCAATCCTCGGCGCTGCGGGCATCCAAGGGCCCGACG
Organism: Thermoplasmatota archaeon; assembly: GCA_041622435.1. Lineage (GTDB taxonomy): Archaea > Thermoplasmatota > E2 > JACPAO01 > JAHFTW01 > JBFJVP01. Next base: position 8,784 of record JBFJYU010000044.1, read on the forward strand.
ACCGGGGTCATTGACTCGTCGAGGACGTAGAAGACCGCCGTGCTGGCGGTCAGGTTCATGTCGCTGCTCTGGGTGAAGCGCGACTGGATTCCGACGGGTTCGCCCGCCAGGTGCGGGGCGGGGCGGTCGGCGATGCCGCCCACCGAGCCGGAAAGTCCGATGGCGCCGCCGTTGTAGCTGTTCATGGAACCGACGACCTTGCCGGCTGGCGCCGGGGCCGACACGGTGACGGCGACGGTGGCGTTGGCGGTTTCCTCGCCCTCGGTGACTTCCACGGTGACGGCGTAGGATCCGGCCGCAGGCCACGAAACCCGGGCGTTGCAGGAATTCGCCCCGGTGAACGTGGCGCCCGAGCCGCTCCACGCGCACGTCACGTTTGCCAGATCGGCGTCGCGGGTGGCGTTGGCCGCCAGCGGAATCGGGATCAGCGCCTGGCCGGCGTACGGGCCACCGGCGTTGACCACCAGCGGCGGCAGGGGCGCCTCCACCGTTTCGTTGCTGGTTTCCCCGGGCGCGTCGCCGGGCTTCGGAGCGGTGTTGTTGCCCACCGGTTCGTCGGGTTCGTTGATCGGCGTGATCGTTTCGCCGCCGGTTTCAATGCTCTCGTCCGGCTCGTCCAGAAGGGGTTCGTCGCTCGCGTCGCTGTCAGCAGCGCACCCGGCCAGAATCGTCGTCAGAAAAAGAACTGCGACGGGGAGGGCTGTTCGGCTCATGGCGAAGCATCAGGGTCTGGTGTCTTTAGCTATTCTTGACGCGGCATTGCCTGCCGGGGCCGCCCGACGGCGCTCTGGAGACGGGCGGGGCCGCGGCACACCGGGCGAAGAACGGCTTCAGAAGCGCCGGCGCAGCGCATAACCGCCGAGGGCCACGATCGTCAACAGGAGGCCGGCGCCGGGCGCTTGCTGATCCGTCGAGTCGAGCGCGCCCTGTTCGGCGTCGTCCGTTGGGGCCGCGGCAGCGTCGTCGCGAGCCGGTTGGTCCGGTTTGGGCTCAGGTTCGGGTTCCCGCTCGGGCTCTGGATCAGGCTCAGGGGCCGGTTCTGGCGTCGGGATTGGCGTGGCCTGCACGTCCACGTCGACGCTGCCGATGAAATCCTCGTACACGACGGTCAGGGTCCAAACACCGGGGTCGGCTCCCGAGATGGCTTTTTCACCGGACGGCCCCGGCGCCAGCGCGCGGTCAAGCAGCGTCGCGCCGGCCGCGTCTTTCAGGGTCATCGTCGCCTTTCCGCTCGTGGCTGATCCCTCGTAGGCAACCGTCACATCGCCCGCATCGACGCTGAAAGTATGGATGTGCTCGCCCGTTTGCGCCGATTCAAAGGTCCGCGCGAGGCGCGGGGCGTCAAGGGCAACCCGGGTCGGGCCGGGGGGCGCGGGGAAAACGAAGTCCAGGCCAGGGCCCGCCTCGTCGGCCGGCAGAAGGACGCCCGCGACCACGCGCGGCGTGATGCTGGTCGCCGCCCCCATGTCCCGCAAGCTGTAGCCCGCTGCGGCCGTGCCGTTGGGAATCTCGATGCCTGCCACCCACCGCGGCACGATCCACGTGATCGTGGTGCCATTGATGCTGCCCTCCACCGGTTGGTCGTCGACAATCACGGGTCCAGTTGCACCCACTTCTGCATGGCCGACGTAGAAGGCCCAGAATGAGTCCAGTGCCGCGTCGCCCTCCGCGAAGCCGGCGGCCACGTAACTGCCTTGGAAATCGTCGCTGGCTTCGAGCGTTGGATTTCCCGCCGGGTCATGGGCGCGGAAATCAACACGATAGTGCAACTCGACGCCAGCACCGGGGCACCCATCGTCGGTCGGCGCACAAGGCGCAAAACCGGGAGCTTCTGGCAGTTCTGCGAGTTGCAATGAAATGGAAAACGAATCCTCACTCGCCATTTCCACCCAGGCGCTGATGATGTCTACGGGACCGGCCGGAAAATCGCCTTCCTCGTCGGCAATCTCGGGTTCGCTCTGGGAGCCGGCCAATGCGGCAGCGGGCAAGAGCAAGAAGGCCGCTGCGAGCACGATTGGAGACCGCATGAGCCAACGTGGGGGTCCAATCCCACATGAACTCCGTGGGTGCTTTGTGCTAACTTTGGCGAATGGCGTGCATGGTCCGGAACTGCTTGACGGCAGACTCCAACGCGTTCTTGCCAACGGTGATGCGTGCCTCCGCCTGCAGCCGCGTCATGCCCGGCCCGGTCACGCCAAAGCCCACGGGCTTCTCGTACTCGTAGGCGGTGTCGGCGAGCTTGCGCGCGGCGTGCTGGATGACGATGTCGTCGTGGCCAGTGTCGCCCTGGATCACGCAGCCGAGGGCGACGATGCAGTCGACGTCGTTGCGCTGGGCCAACAGCTTGGCCGCCAGGGGCATGTCGTAGACGCCGGGCACCATGGCGTGCTGGGTCACGCGGGCGCCGAGCAGGTCGGCGTGTTGCTTGGCAACCTCAGCCATCATGCTGGTCACGTCGTAGTTGAACTCGCTTTGCAGGATGGCGATGCGGGGTGACATGGTGGACTCCGGTGTGGATGTAGATCGTGATGGGGGGGATGGCCGGGGTGGCGCGGGCGCGGCTGTGGGCGCCGGGTCGGGCGTCGGCGCCGCAACTGGCACCGCACGGTGGGGTTCGGGCGCTCGCGGGGCGGCTGGCAGTCTGGGGGATCCGCTGAGCGGCGGATGGACCCGGCCACGATCGCGGCCCTCGTCAGCCGCTTGGCGCTGGAAAACCCGGGGGGCGCTGGCGGGCGAGGCTGACCTGCGAGGCATCTCTTCGTACGCTTCGGCGCGGCGCGGGGCCGGTGCGGGAGTCGGTGCCGGCGCTTCGTCCGCGTCCTCGTCGGCGCGCTCGTAGACCTCGTACTCGTCCGTTTGCGTGGTGCGCCTCGATTCCGGGGGCGGGCCGTCCTTGGCCTCCGCTGCGCGCTGGCGGCGAATCATCTCCTCAAGAGCATCTTCGTTCACGCGCATCCCCTGGCTTGCTTCCCATGAAGGCGGTTGACTTGAGCGTAACCCACGTGTCAGTGCCCCCCGACGGGGCCGCCCCCGCCTCCGCCGGCCGCAGCGCCGTGGCCCGGGCTGGTTGGGCCTGGCACCTGGAGTGGGCCGACATCGGCGAAGCCTTGGCGCTGGCCGGTGCCGGCGCGGCGGCGCAGTTCCTGCGGTCGCTCCATGAGCCAGTACGCGTTGACGGCGTGCTCGGCCGTGCGGTTGTCGGTGATGGCCAACAGGGTTGAGGGGTCGTCCGCCTCATCCATGTGGACGAACACTTCGAGGATGTGGGTGCTGGTCATGAGCATGGCCTGCTGCAAGCCGAGGCTGGCTTCGTGGGCGCACTGCTTGTCGATGGGCTCGGGGCCGGGCATGCCGCAGGCGACCACGACGTCGCAGCCGTCGCGTTCGATCATCTGCTTGCACGCCACGGGGAGATCCTTGAAACCGGGCACGGTGCGGCGGACGATCTGGCCGATGCCGACGCCCTGCTCCTTGAGGGCGCGCTCGGCGATGTCGCCCATGTTGATGACCGAGAAGGTGGTGTCAACGACGCCGTAGCGGGGCGGGCCGCCATCGCTTGCGCGGCCACCGGCATGGCCCATTCCATGGCCCATCAGCTCGCCTCCGTGGCGTCGGCGGGTGCGTACAGGCTGCGCTCGGCGGCGCGGGCGGCCACCTTCTCGATGATTTTGCGGGTGCCGTCCAGGTCGCCGACGAAGTGCGGCAGCCGCACGACCTTGCAGGCGACGCCGCGCTCGCGGCATTTGGCCTCCACGGCCGCCTCGTCGTAGCCCTGGTCGAAGCCCAGCGCGATGATGTCTGGCTGTAGTTCCTCAACGATTGTGTAGTAGTCGCCCCGGTGGCCGAGGACAGCGATGTCGACGGGCTTCAACGCCTCCACCATTCGCCGCCGGTGCTCCTCGGGCGTGATCGGCCGGTGCTTCTCCCGCTCCGCCGATTCGTCCCGCGCCAGGACGACGACGAGTTCGTCGCCGAGCTTGCGGGCCTCCTCCAGCATGTGGAGGTGGCCGGGGTGGAGCAGATCGAAGACGCCCGTGGTCATGACTCGCACGTGGGGCCTCGGCGGCTCCGGGGGGTCAGTCGGCTCGGTCGGGGGGTTCACGAGGGTCGGACTCCGGCTTCGCTCTTGATGGATGCGGCGTGGGGCACGATCTTGGCAGCCGCTGGCGCCTCAGGCGCGGGCCGGAGTGGCGGCCTGGCGCGCCCGTTGGCGGCCGTTGCCCGGGCTCGTGCTGGGGCGCCGGCCGGCAACGGCGGGCGAGGCCTCGGGCACAGCGGGCTGGGGTGCCGCCTGGCTTGCCTCAATGACCTCGGCGCCGGTCAGGAAAACCAGGCCGTGCCGTTCGGCGTACGCCTCGGCGGCGGCGCGGGGCAGCGCCTGCCCGTCCGGGCCGAGCATTTCGCACACGCTGGTGCACGGGGCCAATCCGGCCTGCCGTGCCAGTTCCAGGCTGAGTTCGGTGTGGCCCTGGCGGGCGGCGAGTCCACCGGGGGAGCCGTTGAGGAGGATGGCGTGGCCGGGGGCGCGGAACTCGGCCCCGAAGGCTTCGCGGGCCTCATGGGCCGGGGTGGCCTCGTGCTCCACGAGGAACGTCGCCAGTCGGCTGATGGTAAGCGCCCGATCGTCGTCGGTGATACCGGTGTACGTGTCCCGGTGGTTGATCGTCAGCCCGAAGCTACTCTTGGATGGGTCGTAGCGGATGTCGTGGGGCGTCGTGGCGCGCAGCACGGGGTGGTTCGCGGCGGCCTCGGCGAGCAGGTCGGCCATGAAGGGCAGGCCAAGCTGTTCGTGGGCGGCGGGGCCGATGGCGGTGCACAGGAGGCCGCCGGCGTCGCGGCGCATGGTCCGGATCAGTTGGGGCGTCGCGTACTCGGACGCGATCACCATGTCCGTTTCCTCCTCGCGCCCGTCGGCGTCGTAGACGAGGATCATCTCTCCGCGGCGCAGGGCCGCGTGGGCGGCCTGGATCCGGGGGTTCACAGCCGACCCAGGAGCGCGTACCATATCAAAGGTAAGTTGCTACCCGATGACGGGTAGTTTTCGGGGGGTAAAAGGGGGCGTTGTTCAGCGACCTCAGGGCCGAGCTGGCCCAGGGAAGGAACCTTACGCGGCTTCGGCAGCCACGGGCTCGGCCACGGGAGCCGTCTCTTCGGCTTCGACCGTGGCGGCTTCCCAGTTCTTGCGGTACGTCGTCACGTAACCCGCGATCCGGTTGCGGAACATCGTGGACTTGACGTCCGTCAGCTCGTTCACCTTCTCCTTGTTGTGTTCGAAATCTTCGCTGAACTCGTCGTTGTACTTGCGTACGAGTTCGATCGCGATGCGCTTGATGTAAGTCGGACGGATGTTTCCCATGGTGCACCTCCCCGTGAACGGGGGCCGCTGAATGGCCGGGCAGGACCGGCCTGCGTATAAAACGCTGATGGGGGCGCGGGTAACCGTCGGGCTGCCCAGCCCAGCCGGTTCGCCAGGGCTAAGGCCGCGCGGCCTCTGGACGGCGCGTGGACCCACGCCACCTGATCGGCATCGCGCTTGGCGGCGCCCTGGG
>JBFJYU010000045.1:0-14128 GCA_041622435.1 Thermoplasmatota archaeon
CCATCGTCCATTCGTGATGGAATTGGGCCCGTGCGGGCCGGCAGCGCTCTCCAGCATCGCATTGGAGGGCCCCCAGGCCGCCGGCGGCATCTACGTCGGCGACGTCTGGGCCAACGCTACCGCCGCACCCCACGCGGACTGCGCCGTCGATCACATGAACATGCGCCAGGGCGGTGGCGACTACGCGGCCGTTGATTCTCTGAGCATCGACACCGACGGAACGCATACCATCGAGGCGTTTGCGACCCTCACCGACCGCGACGAAGGCCCTGCCACGTCCATCCAGGTGGTCCGCGACACGACGCCGCCAGCGCTGCGCATCACCAGCCCGGATCGGGGCGACGGCGTTCTCGGCGCCATCCCAAGTGAGTTGGCGCCCAGCCAACTGCCGGTCATCCTGGTGGCCGACACGGTGATCGAGGCTGCGGCCTCCGACGCCATCGCCGGCGTTGCCCGGGTTGAATTCTACATCGACGGAGCGCTGGTCGGGTCGGACACGGTGTCTCCGTACACGTACGACTGGAGTACCAGCCACGAGCTACTGGGCGAGCACGTCCTAGAGGTTCGATCCTGGGACCTGGCCGGCAATGGCCCCTCTCACGATCAGATGACCGTCACGGTTGTTCCGACGCAAGAGGACGCCTTGTGCCGCAGCGCGGAGGCCCAAGGGCTGACTTCGGCGGACGACTGCGCCCAACTGGGGGGTGCCCTGTGAGCCGCCCGACCCAGACGGGCCGATTGGCCCGGGCGGCAGCATGCGCCGTCGTGTTGCTGCTGGCGTCGCCTCTGCTGGGCGCCGATGCAACGGCACCGGCCCCAGCCGAGCCCGGCGCTGGCGGGCCGGTGGACATGGCCATGGAGAACAGCCTCGTGGCGTTCGAACGCAACGACGGGCAGTTCCCGGACGATGTGCGTTACGCCCTCTCCGGCGACCACCATGTCACGCTGATCACCGACACGGACGTCATCACCCATGTCTGGCCCGTTCCGGAGGCGAGCCTCCCCGGTGCGGCCCCGGAGCCCGCAGCCGACGTGAATTCCTCGGTTGTGGTCACCCGCTTCGTTGACGGCGCGGCACCTGAGGCCATCGTGGAGGAGGTGCAAGACCACCTGACCGTCCGGTACTTCACCGGCGGGGACAGCTCCAAATGGGGCTTCAAGCCCGTGCGCTTCCAGCAGTTGCGGGCAGCCAGCGTGTACGACGGCATTGATGTCGTGCACCGCGTCGCCGAGGGGGCGTACGAGTACGACTTCGTGGTGGCGCCCGGCGCGGATCCGAGCCAGATCCGGCTCGCTTTCGACGGCGCCGACGCGCTGCGACTGGATGAGGACGGAAACCTCTGGATCGACACCCCCGCCGGCCCCATCATGCAGCATGCTCCCGTGAGCTTCCAGGAGATCGACGGCCAACTGGAGATCGTCGAAAGCGCGTTCAGCGTCCTCGCCGACGGCGTCGTGGCGTTTGACCTCGGCGACTACGACCCCACTCACCTGTTGACGGTGGACCCCAAGGTGACCTACGCAGCACCCCTGTTTGGCCCGCCCGGCGACATGGTCTCCTCCGGCGACGGCGGGTTGGTTTTCGGCGCCACCGTCGGACACTCTGGCTACACCAGCCTGAATGCCTACGAGCCTTCGCGTGCCAATTATGACTTGTTCGTCTACAAGGTCAACCCGGACACCCGGCGTTACGAGTTCGCAACCTACTTCGGCGGTGAGAAGGCCGAATCTGGCGGCGTCGGCGCGGCGGACGCGGACCGAATCCTGTTGTATGGGCGCACGACGACCAAGACCGCATCCCAGTTCCCGTTGGTGAACCCGATTCAGGCTGGCCACGCCGGCGGCGATTGGGATGGGATGGTGGCAGTCCTGAGCGGCGACGGCCAGGAACTTCTCTTTTCCACCTACATCGGCGGCAACAGCCTGGATTACCTGACGGACGCGCTGTTCGCCGACGATGGCTCCATCCTTTTTGGGGGCTACGGGAATTCCGAGAACCTGCAAACGAAGAACGCCCTGCGACCGTACCCGTACGGATCCCCCCGGGGGCCAGCGGACGAGTTCTATTGGGGCTTCGTGGGTCACTATGACGCTTACCTGGGCCGCATCAGCTCAACGTACGATCTGGTCAGCCACACCTATTACGGCGGCGACGGCCAGGATGTCCTTACGTCCATGGACTTGACGCCCGAAGGCAACCTCGTGGTCATTGGTTATACGCGTAGTGGGAACCTCGGCGGCAATTACCAGGCGCAGAAATCGTACTCGTACGACGGGCATGTCGCCGTGTTCAAGGGCGACCTGTCCGGCCTCCTTGCCAACACGTACGTGGGCGGCAACGGACAACATGACTACACCGGCGACGAGGCGGTCGACGTCGCGGCCAACGGAGACATCCTAGTGGTGCTGGATACGGTGTCGTCCGACCTACCGACCCCGGGCACGCCTTTCAACGAGCGCCACGGATATTACGACAGTTGGATCGGACGGTTCAACGCGGATCTCACGGAGCTCCGGTTCGGAATGTACGTTGGCGGCGCCTCGGATGATTGGATCGAAGACATTGAGGAGGGACCCGACGGCGACATCTGGTTCGCTGGCTACAGCCGGTCCACGGATCTGCCGACGCTGCGGGCCATCCAGCCCTTGCCCAGCGCAGCGGGCCCATGGTATGGCGATAACGGCATGTTTGGACGCGTGACCGCTTCGGGAGAAATGGAGGTGCTTAGCTACTTCGGGAGACACGGGGACTATCGGCTATCGCGCGTGCTGCCGACCGGCACCGACACGGCCTACTTGCACGGCGCACCCCATGTGGAAACCCCAGACATCTGGGAGAACCTTTCGGGGCGCGCATACGGCTACCTCGTCCATGTGGAGCCGTGCCCCGGCGCCGTTCCCACGACGTCCATCCGAAAGATGACGGGTGATCTGGGCAATGCGCCGTGGTACACCTCCAATGTCCAAGTGGATTACGAGGTCACGTCCGAATGCCTGCCGGCTGCGACCTACTCGATCGTGGACGGCGGCAAGCCCTGGTACGGCACCAGCGTGCTGGTGCGCCGCGACGGCCAGCACGTACTGGAATACTTCAGCCGCGACTCGTCCGACGGCAGCCTTGAGGAGACCCGTAGCACCGTGGTCAGCATCGACGGCACGCCGCCGGTGACGACGCCGGTGCTCAGTGGAATCGAAGGCGAGAACGGCTGGTTCCAATCCGGCGTCAACGTGGCGCTGGAGGCGACCGACGCCACCAGTGGCCTGGCGGGAACCCGATACGGCGTGGACGGCCAGGCCCTGCGCCCCGGAAGCAGCACGTCAGTCTCTGGCGACGGCGTTCACGCGCTGGAGTACACGTCGACCGATGTTGCGGGCAACCAGGAGCCCGTGCGCTCCGCCGACGTGCGCATCGACTCTGTGGACCCGGACGGCTCCATCACGAGCCCCCAGGCCGGCGGCGCGTACGTCCTCGGGCAAGGCGTCGACCTGCCGGGCCCGCTGCCGCGCACCATTCTTGTCGGTCAGAAAACCGTGTTCGTCGCCGCCGACGACGCCACCAGCGGCGTTGCGCTCGTCGAACTGTGGGTCGACGGGGCCCTGGCGGCCACCAGCGATGCGGAACCCCATGCATTTCCGCTCGACGTGGACGGCATGGCCCCCGGCGAGCACACCATCCGCGCCGTCATCCGCGACGCAGCGGGACACGCGTTCGTGACCCCGAATATGGACCTGTACACGGTTCCGCTCCCGGTCGATGAGCTCACGACGCCGCCCGCCGAGGTTGCAGCCCTGCTGAACGAACTGGCCCTCCTGCTGCCGGATCTCCAGGCCATCCTGGCAGACGTGCCACCGATCGAGATGCCCTAAGGCCAGCGGGCCCTTCATCCAACTTTTGTCACCTCCGCCTTTCTCCACCTTTTCCTCGACTACCCGCGGACCGCGCGCCGTGGGGGGCCCATCGCGCCCTCGGGCTGCGGGGGGGTCGAGGCCAGAGGCGAGGCCGGCAACGAGGCCCGGCCGTTGGAGGCTAGCCTACGCCGCCTTCGACCCGGCCAGGGTGTGGGGCCGCAGCTTGAGCGGGTCCTCCAGGCGCGCCTGGTGGCAGCCCTCTTCCAGCGCATCCACGACGGCCCGGTGGACGTCAGGGCGCCACAGCAGGCTCCAGTGGTTGGCCCACGGGACCTTGATGTTGTGGGCGCCTGGCAGGACGGCGTTGTGGTGGGGCAGCACGATGCCGTCGAAGGGACTCCACAGGTTGGTCAGCCGGGTGCGCTTTGGAATAGCGCCGGGGCCATTGATTTCGTGCAGGAAGTTGCTGCCGGGGCGGGTCTGCCGGGCGATGGACAAGGCGGGCAGCCGCAGCACGTAGGCGAAGTAAGTCCCCAGGTGCGGTGTTCCCATCGTCACCAAGTGGTCCACGTGGCGTTCGCCGTGGAGGTACTTCAGGTAGTAGCGGGCCACAAGGCCGCCAGCCGAGTGGCAGATGAGGTCGACTTTTTCGACGTCGTCGCCCAAGAGACAGGACTCCACCTTGTCGGCCAGGTTGCGCGCCGCGAGGCGGATGTCCCCCAGCATGCCGTAGGGCAGGTACACTTCGTGTACGCGGAACCCGTCTTTGATCAGGCGGCGGCGGAAAATGTTCCAGTAGATGTGACGCTGGCCCAGGATGCCATGGACCAGAATGACCGGGTTGCAGCGTTCGCCGGGCGCTCGATCTTCCATGCTATCCTTTGGATGGCTCCTGGTCCCTTAAACTAACGGTGCCTGGGCCGCGCTGTGGCTCAGCCTGTCATGCACAGGCGCCGGCTAGGGGAATGCCAGGCACGATACCTCGACCGTCGCCCTGCCACCACATGAGGGGAAGCCGTTGGAAGCCGTTCCCAGGGGCGCGATGGCCACGCAGGCCACGGCGACTCGGCCATTGGTATAGCACTCGCCACCGCTGGCGCCGTTGCTCGCATCACCAGTTCCGCTCGCGGCGAGGCAAGCGACCGCGACGTTGCTGTCGAGCCAGCACGAATCGAGGCCGCCATCGTTGGTCGCGTCACCCGTCCCGCTGACGGCCACGCAGGCCACCGCAACGTCGCTATGGCCGGCGTAGATGTAACCCGAGCACGAACTGGGGCCGAAGTTGTTGGACGCGTTGCCCGTTCCGGTTGCAGCGAGGCAGCCGGCAAAGACTGTTGGGCCGTACAGGTAGGGCGTCGCGCAACTGCCCCCACCCACATCGTTGGTGGCGTCGCCGGTCCCACTCACGGCAATGCACGCAAAGGAACTGGCTCCGCTGTCGGCAGTGGCAGCGCACGTGCTCTCACCCGCGTCATTGCGGGCATCGCCGGCGCCGGAAATGGCGACGCAGGTGGTGATTGGGCCGCTGGCCTGCCCGTTGAAGTCGGAGTATCCCTCGAAGTGGCCGCACGAGTAGTCGCCGGCCGTGTTGCCTGCTTCTCCGGTGCCACTGGCCGCAGCACAGGCCAAGCCTGAACTGCTGGCGAAGGCCTCCCCCGAGTTGCCGTTGGCGTAACCACAACTGCCACGGTCGGCGGTGTTGGTGGCTTGACCGGTTCCACTGGCCGCGAGGCAGGCGGCGCCGGCACTGGAGGTTCCATTCCCATACCCGGTGTCCGTGGCCGACGAGCAACTGTACCAGCCCGCCGTATTGGAGGCGTCGCCGGTGCCGCTGACGGCGATGCAGTTGGCGCCACGGCTGGCGGCAGAACCTGCAGGATCCCATCGGCCAACGAAGTCACCATGGGTCCGCGCGCAACTGAAGTGGCCGGCGCTGTTGCTGGCGTCACCCGTGCCACTGGCCGCGATGCAGTTGGCCCCATACGCTTCCGCTGGCGCTTGGTCGTCGTCGCTGTAGGCGGATCCGCAGGCGCCTCCGCCCATGCTGTTTGAGGCGTCGCCGGTCCCGCTGATGGCGATACAGGTGAGACTGGTGCCGTTCTGGCCGGTGCGGGCACTACCGCAGGTCCAGTTGCCGCCCTGATTGCTGGCGTCGCCGGTGCCGCTGGCCGTGATGCAGGAGACCTCGGCCGTGCAGTCCGCGCCGGCTGCGTCGCCCGTGATGGAGACCGCCAGTGTGGACGAGCAGGCATCCTCGGTCGTCTGGATGTCGGGGGAGGCACTGCACGCGGCCGCGGGCGGGACGGCGACAAAGCCGGCGAAGGTCAGGATCATCGTGATGGCAAGCACGCTTCGATTCATTTCAATCAAAACATGAATCAAACGAGTGGCTAAAGGGTCACTGCTGGCCGGGCCGCGCGCCGCAGTCAAAAGCCTGCGATCCGACCGGACAAATCCAGTCAACAATGCTTATCCTTGGCGCATGGTGTCCAGCACCGTTGATTCATCAGGACGTTGCCGACGCGCCGCCGCCTCACGTCGCCCACGCGCGACTGGCCGCCGTTTGCGGCACCAGCTTCATCCTGGAGAGCCGCGAGGGACCCGAACGCCTGGCCCGTTATTCGTTCGTCGGCTGGGACCCCGTGGCCCAGGTCCGCTGCGACCAGAACGGCCTCCACGTCACCGGCGCCCTGCCCGGCCCCAGCCTCGACCAGAGCCCCGAGGAGTACCTGCGCCGCGTGCTGGCGTTTTACAACGTCGACGACCACCAGAGCCCCTTCGTCGGAGGCCTCGTGGGCACCATCGGCTACGACTTCATCCGGGCCGTCGAGCCCAGCCTCGAAAACGGCGCCCCCGAGGCCTGGCCCCGCTTCGCCTTCGGCCTCTACCTTGACGCCCTGGTCTACGACCACCACGAAGGCACGTGCCGGTACGTCAGCCGCGGCGAGGACCGCAGCGCCGCCCTGCTCGAAGCCATCGGGCACGAGGCGCCGCCGGCGCCGCTGAGCGTCGGACCCGTCGAGGCCGACACGGACCAGGCGGCGTTCGAGGAGCAGGTGCGCGACGCCCAGCGGCAGATCGCCGCCGGCGAGTGCTTCCAAATCGTTCTCAGCCGCCGTTACCGCGCCCGCTTCGGCGGTGACCTCGGCCGCTGTTACGACTGGCTGCGCGACAACGCCGCCGTCCCCTACCTGTACCACCTGCGCTTCGCCCCCGCCGGCGACTCCCCCGCCCTCACGCTGCTGGGGGCCAGCCCCGAGACCCTCGTGCGCGTGCGCGCCGGCGTGGCCGAGACGTTCCCCATCGCCGGCACCCGGCCAGTCACCGGCGACGACGCGGCCGACGACGCCAGCGCCAAGGACCTGCTCGCCGACCGCAAGGAACTGGCCGAACACGCCATGCTCGTGGACCTGGCCCGCAACGACCTGGGGCGGGTGTGCTCGCCTGGCACCGTCCACGTGGCCGGCCTCATGGAGATCCAGCGCTTCCGCCACGTCCAGCACATCGTCAGTCACGTCAAGGGCACCCTGGACCCCCGCCGCGACGCCCTCGACGCGTTGGCGGCCGTGTTCCCTGCGGGCACCGTGAGCGGCGCGCCCAAGATCAGGGCCATGGAGCACATCGCCCGCATCGAGGACGAGGCCAACCGGCCCCGCGGCCCGTACGCCGGCGCCGTCGCGTACGCGAGCTTCAACGGCGACTTCGACTCCGCCATTTCCATTCGCAGCCTCAGTGCCTCCGGGTCGGAGCTGACCATCCAGGCGGGCGCCGGCATCGTCCACCGCAGCGACCCGGCCACCGAGTTCCACGAGACCCGCCACAAGGCAGCCACCCTGTTGGAGGCGGTGCGGCAGTTCGGGGCCACCGTGCCCCCCGAGGAGCCCCTGGAGGTCGAAACGTGAGCGACGCGCCCGCGCCCAAAGTGGTCGTCGTGGACAACTACGACTCCTTCACGTACAACCTCGTGCACGCCCTAGCCGAGGCCGGGGCGGACGTCGAGGTGGTGCGCAACGACGCCGTCGACCGCGCCGGAATCGCGGCCATGGCGCCCCAGGGAATCGTCCTGTCGCCGGGACCCGGACACCCATCGGTCGCCCGCGACTTTGGGGTGTGTGCCCAACTGATCCAGCAGCCGCTCGAGGTTCCCATGCTCGGCGTCTGCCTCGGCATGCAGGGCATGGCACAGCACACCGGCGGCGCCGTCGTGCGCGCACCACAACTGGTTCACGGCGAGGCCAGCCGCGTCCACCTGGAGGAACACCCGCTCTTCGCCGGCCTCGGCCGGGACGTTGAGGTCGGCCGCTACCACAGCCTCGCCGTCGACGAGGCCAGCCTGCCCGCCGACTGGAACGTCATTGCCCGCACCGACGATGTCGTGATGGGCATCGCGCACGCCTCCCGACCGTGGATCGGCGTCCAATTCCACCCCGAATCGATCCTCACGCCCGACGGGCCCCGCATGGTCCGCAACTTCGTGGAGAGCTGCCAATGACCACCCCCGACGACTTCCCCGCCCTGCTCGACCAACTCCTCGACCGCCAGGACCTCAGCGAATCCGCCGCCCGCGACCTCATGGGCCGAGCCCTCACCGGAAACCTAGGCCCCGAACGCCTGGCGGCCGTCATCACGGCCATGCGCGCCAAAAGCCCCACCGGCGCCGAACTGGCCGGCTTCGCCAGCGCGATGCGCGAACTCAGCAACCGGATCGTGGTCCCGGCGGGACCCGGCGGCGTCATCATCGACAACTGCGGCACCGGCGGCGCGCCCATCAAAACCGTCAACATCAGCACCACGGCGGCCTTCGTCATGGCCGCCGACGGGCTAACGGTCGCCAAGCACGGCAACCGCAGCGTCACCCGCCCCAGCGGATCGGCCGACGCCTTGGAGGCCGCCGGCGCCAGGCTTGACCTCACGCCGCCCCAAGTGCAGAAAGTCTTGGCCGACGTGGGAATCGCGTTCCTGTTTGCCCCCGCCTTCCACCCGGCCATGCGATTTGCGGGCCCGGTGCGCCAGGCGCTGGGCATCAAGACCATCTTCAACCTACTGGGGCCCCTCACCAACCCCGCCGGAGCCACCCACCAGGTGCTCGGCGTCTACCACCCGGACCTGCTGGAACCCATGGCCGACGCGCTGGCCCGGCTGGGCTGCAAGGGCGGCTACGTCGTCCACACCACCCGCGACGGTGCCCCCGGCTTCGACGAGGCCGTACCGTGCGGAACGATCCATCTCGCGCCCATCAAGGACGGCCAGGCGCAGCCCCTCATGAGCCTTGAGCCCGACGCCCTCGGCCTCAACGCCGTTGACCCCCAGGTCTTGGCGCCCGTGCCCGCCGCTGAAGTGCCGGCTCTCATGGAATCCGTCCTCGGCGGCACCGCCCCTCCAGCGATCGCCGACACTGTCGCCCTCAACGCGGCGCTCGGCATCCACGCCGCCGGACGCGCGGCCGACCTCGCCGCAGCATTCGCCCGCGCGCGGGAGATCGTCCAATCAGGCGCGGCGCTGACCAAGCTGCGAGCCTACGTCGAGGCAACCCGGCAAGTCGTGCCGCCGGCGACGGCTTGACCCCGGGCACCGCTGCTGCGCCGACTCGCGCCGACGCACCTCATTGGGTTGGGCCCGCGAGCAGGATGACACCCTTCGGTGACGCGGCCGCTTTGGCAACCACCTAAAAATCATCCAGCCGCAGGGTCTGCGCGGCCGCCAGCGCATCACGTGCGGTAGCCCACGTGTGGCGGCATCCCTCGGGCAGGGCGCCGTAGCGCTCGATCCACGCCGCGAGGAAGGCCTTGGTTTTGGGGTCGCTGGGGTAGCCGCTGCCCAGTTCCCGTCCGATGCGGCGCTCCAGCCGGCGGGCCAGTTCGGCGACCGCCTCGTCGCGGGTGACCTTCGCAACGATGCTCGCGGCGGCGACGGTTGCATGGTTGCCGTCGGCCTTGTGCTCGCTGACGACCTCAACATCCCCGGCGATGCCGGCGGCTACGGTGCGGCCAAAGCGAAGCGCGTTTACGTCGGCGGCGTCAACCACGACCCGCGGGGATCCCAACTCGCGGGCGATCTCGATGAAGCGGGCGGCCTCGATCTGGTTCAGCGTGGACCCTGCGACGCGCTCGGCGTCCAGTTGCGCGGCGGGAACGACGCGCACGGCGATCCGCACGCCCTGCTCGCGCACCAGGGCGCGGTAGATGGCGTCGCGTTTGCCGGGGTGGAGTTGCTTGGAATCGCGGCAGCCCAGGTCTGCCAGCCGCGCCGGATCGGCCGCTGCAACCCCCGCCACGACGAGGGGCCCCATGACGGGCCCGCGCCCCGCCTCGTCGATGCCGGTCTCCACGCGCCGCGGACCCTGCACCCCCAGAAAAGGCCGCCGTGCCCGCCTTTCGGGTCATCTTGGCCACGCCAACAGGATCGCGGCAACCAGATGGTTGCACAGATGCGGGCAGCCACCTGCAGGAAACACGGAATGCACTGGTTTCCTAATTCGAACATTTAACCATAAGGTCTAAGAACTCCGGGCGACACATCAAGTGTTAGGCGCCCGTGATTGCACGGGGCCGAGGTGCCCGAAAGGGTGCCGACCAACCAGCAACCACCAACCACCAACCAACCGCCTGCCCCCGTCCCCCAACCAGGATGGGGGCAGGCAACCCTTTGGTTTCTCGTTCAAGCCTCCGTTTTGGCCGGCCCGGACCGTCTCACCGGGTCGGCCCCCCTTTCCTTTCAGCGCGGGGGCCTTGTCGATCGATCGGTTGGCTTTTGCCGAACCATGCGCACGATTTTATGTGCTTCGCCGCCGCATGTCAGTCCATGGACAAATCGGTCGCGATGATGGTGACCCTCACACTCCTGCTTGGCGGCGCTTTGGTTGCATTCCCCGAATCAGCCAGCGCGCAAGCCCCCACGGGTTCCCTTCGGGGCCTCGTGTGCACGATGGATTGGGGCGACGAACCCCGGCCCCTGACGGGCACCGAGAAGATGGATGGCTGCTACGGCTCCCTGCTGCCGGACGCCACGGTTCGCTTGCAACGCACGGACGTGACGACCGGGACGGGGGCGTTTGACAGCACCGTGCAGGCCGACCGGAACGGGGCGTTCAGTTTCTCACAGGTCCCCGACGGCAAGTACGCGATCACGATCACGCGTACGGGCTTCGAGGATCACAACGGCCAACTCGACGTGGCCGGCGGCTCGTCCTATGAGACGAGCCTGCGGGGCAAGGAGTTGCAGGTGACTGGCCGCGTGGTGGACCCCAACGGCGCTGGCATCGCCAGGGCCCAGGTCTACCTCAGCGGCGCCACGTACAAGGAGCTCAAGCCTGGCAGTGACGGGTCGTTCAGCACGACGCTGCGCGCGGGCAACTATTACGTCAGCGCCAACGCGCCTGGCTACCAGCAAGGTTCCCTGAATCGCCTGATTGACGGCTCGTCCGCGCTCACGCTCACCCTGGAGCCGCTGCCGCCGCAGACCAGCCGCATCTCTGGCACCGTCACCGACCAGTTGGGTCGCCCCGTGGCCGACGTGCGCGTCACGGTTTCCCAGGGCGGCTACTGTTGCTACGAGGTGGAGGACGGCGATGTGCCGCCGGGTCATGCCGCGCCCCAGCCGGCCATCGCGACGGAAAGCACCAGTGCCGGCTCGAGCGGTTCGGGTGACGCCGACGCCGCCGTGAGCATCGCCCGCCCGGAGCCCTACCCGTACTACGGCGAGAATTGGACCACGACGGACGCCCAGGGCCGCTACTCGATCAACGTGTTCGAGGGCCACGTGAACCTGCGCGCCGAGCGCGACGGGTACTTTGGCTCGTGGGCGGAGCTGCGCCTCAGCAAGGACGAGCAGCGCACACATGACTTCAAGATGGAGAAGCTGCCCGACAAGACGGCGCTCATCGCGGGCCGCGTCACTGACGCCGCTGGGAACGGCATCAGCTTCCTGTCCATTAGCATCGACTCGCCCCGCTGGGGCCTGTACGAGTGCAGCGGCGAATGGGAGGGCTGCAAGATCACGGTGCGCGCCGACGGCTCGTTTGAGGCCGCCGTGACGCCGGGCTACTCGATCGTGCGCATCTACCACGAGCAGTGGCGGGCGTGCACGGAGACCACCAACGCCGACGGCTCCTCGCGCCGCGACTGCGGCCCCGAGTACTTCTCGTGGACCAAGACGCTCAACCTGCCGGCCAACCAGACCACCCGCATCGACGCGCAGCTCTTGCAGCGCCCGATGCCCGACGCCACCGTCAGCGGTTACATCGTCGACGGCGCGACGAACACGGCGATCAAGGGCGCCCGCATCTCCTTTGGCCACCAACTCGGCCACGGTTACGGCTGGGCCACCACCGACGGCGACGGCAGTTACAAGGTGCGCGTCCACAGCGGCGTCCACTACGTCTCCGTCTGGGCCGAGGGCTACCTGCCCTGGGAGGGCGTCGTTCAGTTCAGTCGCGGAGCCGCAAACCCATTCGACGTGATCCTGACGGCGGGCGAGGCGCGCTACGGCGGCTGCTGCTACGGTCCGATCGCGTACGCCGAAGGGGACGCTGGCGGGCTCGCGGCCGACCGCGCCGGTGGCGCTCCCCCGGCCGCCCCCTCACGTGCCAGTGCGGCGGGCGGGCTTGCGGCCGACGGTGACGAGGAGGCCGCAGGCTCTGCCTCGGCGTTCGAGGACCTTGGCGGCGGCCTGGGGCCTTACAACCCCAACGCCCGCGGCGCGCTGGGCGAGGACGATCAGGGCTCGCCCGGCGCGGGTCTGCTGGCGGCCCTCGCGGCCGTTGGCGCCGCCCTGGTGCTTGCCCGCAGACGGGCTTCCAACTGACCTGGATCCACTTTTCCCCCTTCTTCGAGGCGGCGCCCCGCCTCACGTGGCGGCGCGAAGTTCGGCGGCGACGGCGGCCAGTTCCCGCAGCCCTCGCGGCGTGCGGGTCCCGAACCACGTCAGGGCCTCGCCGTCGATGACGCGGACCCGACCCTTGGCCCCGGCGGCGCCCAGGCCGGACGTGTCAATGCGTTCCAGTTGTTTGTGAAACGGGAACGGCTCGGTCGGCAACAGCGTCCACTCGGCGCCCGAGGCGGCGATGTCGGCAGGTTCGACCTGGAAGTACTTGGGCCCCTTGTGCGCGGCGAAGGCGTTGGTCAGCCCGACGGCGGCCAGCATCGCGTGGGGGTACGCCGACTGGTCGAACGTCATCCACGGATCGTACCAGATCGGGCAAAACACCGGCACAGCCTCGCTGGCGGGGACGGTCACCTCGTCGAGCGCGGCCCGGATGGCCTCCGCCTCGCGGGCCCCCGCCTCGGCTAGGCCCACCCGCTCGCCGAGTTCGGCCAGGAACGCCGCCGCGTCCTCGACGGTGTCGATCTCGGAGTGCAGGACCTCCACGCCCCGTTCGCGCAGCGACTCCACGAGAGCGAGCGGATTCTCGTCCTTGTCCACCACGACCAGATCCGGCTCCAGTTCCAGGATGCGCTCCAATTTGGCGTCCTTGGTGCCGCCGACGGCCGGGATCGCGTCCACCCACGGCTGCGGCGCGATACAGAACCGGGTCCGGCCCACCACTCGCTCGGCGGCGCCGAGGTCGTGCAGGCTCTCCGTGTGGCTCGGAACCAGTGATACGATGCGCCGCGGGGTGTCCACGACCGGCGACCCCGGCACCCGGCCTTGAAGCTGGCGGGCGCCCGAGCGTCTCGCTTCGAAGGCTTTGAACGCCGGCCTCCCCCTGGACCGCCGCCGATGGCCAAACAGATCCTCCTCCACATCGGGTACCACAAGACCGCTACCACGTGGTTCCAGGAGACCCTGTTTGCGCACCATCCACCGTTTGCCACCCCCGTGGCGTACAAGCAGTTGGCGCGCACGCTGGTCTGGCCGCACCCGCTCCACTACGATGCGCGCGCCGCCCGCGCCGCCCTCGACGCGCAGTTGAAGACCGCGTGGCGCAAGCACAAGGTGCCTGTCCTGTCGGCCGAGCGATTGTCCGGCAATCCCACCTCGGGCGGTTTCGACAGCAAGGAGATCGCCCAGCGGATTGCCGCGTCGTTCCCGGAGGGACGCGTGTGGATTGCCATCCGCGAGCAGGGCGCCATGGTCGGGAGCTACTACAAGCAGTACGTGCAGGAGGGCGGCACCGCGTCGCTGCGGCGCCTGCTAGCCGGCGACGGCGTTCTCAAGCGAGTCCCCCAGTTCCGCCTGGAGCACTTCGAGTACCTGCCCCTGATTCGCCATTACGAGAAGCTGTTGGGCCGCGATCAGGTCCTCGTCACCCTGTACGAGGAATTCAGGGCCCGGCCCGCCG
>JBFJYU010000046.1:0-13484 GCA_041622435.1 Thermoplasmatota archaeon
GGCCGCCACCCTCGCCGCTTGCTTCCCCGACCGCGAGATCGTCGCCATCGACCACCGCGACCTCATCTGGGGCTTCGGCGGCATCCACTGCCTTTCCATGCAGGTTCCCTCAGCATAGGGCGCGGAGGGCCGGCAGCGGCGCAGCCACGAGAGCAGGCCGCCCGCCCGGCCGCCGGTCGCGCCCGGCATGCGCGTGTGACCGCTTTTATCCCAAAAGCGCCATGGCGCGGTTGCACGGTTGGTTGTGCTTCGTTGGACAGGCAGTTCATCGCAAACACCGAGCGGCAGCCACAGCACCGGTTTGTTATTTTTTGAAGCCGGCGCGGAAAACATTCTTTTGAACAACGCGATACACCGCGCATGCGCGCGGTCCGTCCCCGTTTCCAACGCCCGGCAAGTCCTCACGTCAGGCGCTGGTCAGGTATCCTCGTAGCCGTCCTTGTGGCGGCCACGCTGGCCCCGATTGGGTTGAGCAACCCGGCCCCGGCGCCGGGACCGTTCAACACCGACAGCGACGGCGACGGCCTCACCGACGGCGACGAAACCCAGCTGTACGGCACGGACCCGCAGGTGGCCGACACGGACGGCGACGGCCTGAACGACGGCGAAGAGGTCATCAACCAGCTCACCGACCCGCTCGACCCTGACTCCGACAACGACGGTCTCACCGACGGCGACGAGGTCAATACGCACGCCACCGACCCGCTCGACGCCGACACGGATGGGGACACCCTCACCGACGGCCTCGAGGTCAACACGCTCAAAACGAATCCGCTGGCGGCCGACTCCGACGGCGACGGGCTGACGGACGCCGCCGAGGTCAACCTGTACGGCACCAACCCGCTCAAGCGGGACACGGACGCCGACGGCGCCGCGGACAACAGGGAAATCAACACCTACGGCACCGACCCGCTCAACCCCGACAGCGACGGCGACGGCCTCACCGACGGCGACGAGATCGACCGCCACTTCACGGACCCGCTCAACACGGACACCGACGGGGACACCCTCAGCGACGCCGACGAGGTCAACATCCACGCGACCAACCCGCTCTTGGCCGACAGCGACGGCGACGGCCTGGACGATGCGACCGAGATTCAGACCACGGGCACCAACCCGCTGCGGGCTGACTCCGACAATGACGGACTCAGCGACGGCGACGAGGTCAACGTCCACCTCACCGACCCGCTGGTGCGCGACAGCGACGGTGACAGCTTCACCGACGGCCAGGAGATCAACGTCCACGGCACCGACCCGCTGGCCAAGGACACGGACAGCGACGGTCTCACGGACGACCAGGAAATCTACCGCTACCAAACCGAGCCGGCCAACGCCGACACGGACGCCGACGGCCTGATCGACGGCGACGAGGTCCTTGTCGAAGACACGGATCCCTTCAACCCTGACACCGACGGCGACGGACTGCTCGACGGCCCCGAGGTCCACGTGCACGGCACCGAGCCGCTCCTGGTGGACACGGAGGGCGACGGCCTGAGCGACCAGCAGGAGGTCGAGCTGTACTTCACCGACCCGCTCGTCTGGGACACCGATGTCGACGGACTCGACGACCGCGCCGAAGTGATGGACTTCTTCACGGATCCCCTGGACCCCGACACGGATGACGACCTGCTGCTGGACGGCCGCGAGGCGCACACCTACGCCACCGACCCCCTCAATCCGGACACCGACGGTGACGCTCTCATGGACGGTCCCGAGGTGGATGTCCATGGCACCGAGCCCCTGGAAGCCGACACGGACGGCGACGGCCTGGACGACGGCGTTGAGGTCAACCTGTACGGCACCGACCCGCTGGCGGAGGACACCGACAACGACCGGCTGGTCGACGGCGCCGAGGTGCTGCACTACGAGACGGATCCCTTTGACCCCGACACGGACGCCGACGATCTCATGGATGGCGTCGAGGTCCACGACCACGGCACCAACCCCCGCCGCGCCGACACGGACATCGACGGGCTCACCGACGGCCAGGAAGTACTCACATACCTGACCAACCCGCTTCTGCCCGACACGGACCGCGAGGGCCTGACCGACGGCGTCGAAGTGCTCACCCACGCGACCAACCCCCTGCGCGCCGACACCGATGGCGACGGGCTGGACGACAAGGTCGAGCTGGAGGTCCACGGCACGAACCCGCTCGTGGCCGACACCGACGCGGACGGACTCCTGGATGGTCCCGAGGTGGACACTCACGGCACTGACCCGCTCAACCCGGACACCGATGGCGACCGGCTGCTGGATGGCACCGAAGTCAACGTCGAGGGCACGGATCCGCTCGTGGTCGACACGGATGGTGACGACCTCTCCGACGGCGAGGAGGTCCTGGACCACCGGACCAACCCCCTCGTTCAGGACACCGATGGGGACGACCTGAAGGACGGGCTGGAGGTCCTGACCCACGCAACGGACCCGCTCAACGCGGACACCGACGCCGACGGACTCACGGACGGCGCCGAGGTGTACACGTACTCGACCGACCCGGTCCTGCCGGACACCGACGCCGACGACCTGATCGACGGCGACGAAGTGCTGGCCCACAACACGGACCCGCTCAACCCCGACACCGATGGCGAAGGGCTCACCGACGGCGCCGAGGTGCACGTCCATGGTACCCTGCCGCTGGTGCGCGACACGGACGCCGACTGCTATGACGACTTCGAGGAGGTCACGCTGGGCAGCGACCCGACGGACCCCGCGACGATTCCGACGGCCGCCGGCCCCGTGACGCTGCCCGCGCCCGTGACCGGGGACTACGACCCCGCCGGCGGCGGCCTGTGCATCCCCTACGAGGCGGAGCCACCGACGGTGGAGGCGCCCGAGGTCGAGGAGCCGGGTGCGCCGGAGGTCCCTGACGCCGAGGCCCCGCCGCTCCCGGCTGTTTAGGCATCGGCGCCGGTCGCACCGTTCGGCTTTATTCAAGAACCCCGGGCACGTGCCGCCGCCAATGGCCCACCTGAGCGCCTCCTACTCCGTCACGATGCGGCTCCACATCGACAACAAGCCCGGCATGCTGGGCAAGATCGCGACCATCATTGGAGACGCAGGCGGCTCCATCGGCGCCATTGACACGGTGCGCGTGGAGGACCACGGCCGCATGCTGGTGCGCGACATCACCGTCAACGCGGAGAACGAGGAGCACGAAGTTCGCCTGAAGAAGGCCGTCAACAACATTCCCGGCGTGGTCGTCCGCTCCGTTTCGGATCGCGTCTTCCTGCACCACCTGGGCGGCAAGATCGAGGTGCTCAGCCGCCTGCCCCTCAAGACCCGCGACGACCTGTCCATCGCGTACACGCCCGGCGTCGCCCGGGTCTGCCGCGCCATCGCCAAGGACCCCCAGACCAGCCACAACCTGACGATTCGCCGCAACACCGTGGCGGTCGTTTCGGACGGCTCTGCGGTGCTGGGCCTGGGCAACATCGGCCCCGAGGCAGCCATGCCCGTGATGGAGGGCAAGGCGCAGCTCTTCAAGGAATTCGCCGGCGTCAACGCCTTCCCCCTGTGCATTGACGTACACGATGTCGACGGGATCGTTGAGTTCGTCAAGCAGGTCGCTCCCACGTTTGGCGGCATCAACCTGGAGGACATCGCGGCACCCACGTGCTTTGAGGTCGAGCGCCGCCTGAAGGAAGAGTTGGACATTCCCATCTTCCACGACGACCAGCACGGCACGGCCGTCGTCATGCTGGCGGGCCTGCTCAACGCGCTGAAAGTCGTCGACAAGAAACCCGAAGACATTCGCGTCGTGGTTTCCGGCGTCGGCGCGTCGGGGACCGCGTGCACCAAGATCATGCTCGCAGCCGGCGTCAAGGACGTCATCGGCTGTGATTCCAAGGGCGTTGTCCACAAGGGTCGCACCGACCTGAACTCGGCCAAGCAGGAGTACGCCGGGTTGACCAATCCCCGCGGCCTCACCGGCACCCTGAAGGATGTGCTGGCTGGCGCGGACGTGTTTGTGGGATTGTCCGGTCCGAACCTTCTCAACCGGGCCGACGTGGAAACGATGGGCGACAGGCCGATCGTGTTCGCCATGGCCAACCCGGACCCCGAGATCACGCCGGAGGAAGCCGGCGACGCCGTGGCCGTCATGGCCACCGGCCGCAGCGACTACCCGAACCAGCTCAACAATGTGCTGTGCTTCCCGGGCATTTTCCGCGGCGCCCTCGACGCGGGCGCAACCGACATCAACGAGGAAATGAAGGTCGCGGCGGCCACCGCCATTGCGAGCCTCGTGACGCCGGAGGAGTTGTCGGCGGAGTACATCATTCCCAGCGTCTTCAATCCCCGCGTGGGCAAGGCCGTGGCGCGGGCGGTCAAGAAGGCTGCCCGGGCGTCGGGCGTGTGCCGCACGATCGTCGACGATCAGACCAAGTTGTAGGCTCCCACGGCCGGGCGATGCGGCGCCAGCCCTGGTCAGCCCTGGTCAGGCAGGGTCGGGTCCGGCCTGATCGGTCGGCGCAAAGTAAGCATCCGCGCCAAGCAGGATCGGCTCGGCCATGGGCGCGCTGGAATCCCAGTGGAACCGGTACGCGCCGGGACTGCCGCGGCGAAAGTCGTGCGGGTCGTTGGCGCCGTGGAACCAGCACGGGCAGGAGCGCTCGCCGTCGGGCGACTCGACGCGGCCGTCAGCCGGCAGGGGGGTGCCAAAGTTGCCGTCCCGCGTGAGGTGGCCGAAGAACGCGTGCTCTGCTTCAACGTCCACGATGCCGTCGATCATGAGGTGCGCCGCTCGTCCCACGCGGGCGTCGGCGAGGCCCGCAAACTCGTCGCCGGTGGCGTGGACGATACCCGTTGCGCTCGCGACGGAGAGAATTTCGCCGCCGGGGTTTGTCAACAATCGGAAACTCCATGTCCCCTCGGCCGCCGCAAAGAAGACGACGAGCCGGGTCTCGTGCTCATAGGCGCGGGTGATCGTGAGCGGGCCGCCGAAGCCGCCGGGTTCGCCGGGCGCGAGGTCGTCGTGAACCAGGGTTCCCTGGCCCTCCGTGGGCGCCAGCCGGGACTGGACGTGGACCTCTGCGTCGGGGTTGTTGCCGCCAAAGCCGAGGCCAGCGTAGATGAACGACCCGGTGGCGTTCTGCATGAACATGCCGATGCCCCCGCGTTCCTGGAGTCCCTCGGCCTCGCGCTCGAAGCGGATCGTGTTGAGGTCGCCGCCGAGGATGAAGCTGAACCAGCCCGGCCCGGCGCCGGCCTCCTCGTGCAAGATTTCCAGGTGGTCGCTGCCGGTGGCGGTGTGGACGGAGGCCAGCGCGCCCAACAGAATGAATGGAATCATCCCGCGGGGAATTCGCGTTTGCGCGCGCGGCGATCGCTTGCTGGCCCTCATCCTTGCCGCATCGCTTGGCCACGCGAAAAGGTTTCAGTGGCCCCCGAGCGCCGCGCGGCCCGGGAGGCTGCGGCTGTGGGCGACGGCCCTGGCGCTTCGACGGCGGCCCCCGAACTGTCTTATGTCGGGCGCCGGCTGATCACCGATGCGACTCCTGCTCGTTTCATTCATGCTCCTCGCCGCTGGTTGCGTCGACACATCCGACTCGGTTCCCGATGCGGCAACTGCTGTCGCCGCCAGCCAGCCGGCCGAGCACGAGCCCCACCACTCGACGGCCGGGCCGGCGCAGGCAGTCGGACCGTGGGAGTTGGCCCTTGATGTGGAAGTTGACGGGCCCTGGCTCGACATGGTCGCCTACCTGGAGCTTGAGTTGTATTCCGGCAATTTCGACCTGGAATTTGTTCTACCCGACGGCCGCGTGCGCGAGACGTGCGGCGCCTTCGGCTGCACATCGGGGATCACCATTGGCAGCCGAATGACGATCACGAGCGGCCTCGGCGACGATGAGCCGGCCCCACTTGGCACCGCGACCGTGCGCGCGTGGGGCACCGGCGTCGGCGAGGCGACGATTGGTTTCGAGGCCTTGGTTCCCGCGTAGGCCGGCCAAACGCCGCGCGCGATGGCCACCCCCAGCTTTTTCAGTGGGCGCCACAACGCGCGTTGGTGTCGTTCCGGCGCCAGGTCACGATCCGCATGCCGCCGAAGCCGGTGTTCCAGTTCCTCTGCGACCCGACGATCGTGGAGGAATTCAGCAATTGGCGCGTGACCGAACTCGGCGACAAGTTCGAACCCGGCTTCCAGTGGCGCGAGGCACGCCCCTTGGCGCGGCGCACCTGGACCGTCACCGCCTACGACCGCCGGGGACTGACCTTCACGGTTGAGTGGAAGGGAGTCACGGTCCGGTTTGCGGCGAAGAAGGGCGGCACGGGCTCCTGCAACCTGCAGATGGTGGTGGACGGCGACGAGCGGGCGGTGGCGCGCTTCGAGAAGACGGACGGCGACCGGCTGGAGTCGTTTCGGTTGTTGATGGAAGGCGAGTAGCGGCGCTAGCCGGGGCCGGTTTCTCCGTCGTGGACGACGGGGTCAGGGTCGTCGTCTACGGGCGTGCCCCGAGGCAGGGTGGTCCGGCCGGCCGCACAGCCTCTCGCCGGGGCCACAGCCTCCATCAACGGGGGATGGCTGGCTCGGGCCGTGCACATCCGACGGGCCACACCCGCCGACGCGCCGGCCATCCACGCCTTGATGCTGGCCGCCTTCGAGCCGTTTCGCAGCCAGTACACCGAGGGCTGTTACGACGCCACGGTGCTGGATCCGGCGCGCATCCGGCAGCGCATGGCCGAAGGGCCGGTGTGGGTGGTCGAGGACGGGCCGCAGCCGGGCTTCGTCGGGACCGTGTCGGGTCGGGCGGATGGCAGGGGCTTCTACGTTCGCGGAATGGCCGTGCACCCAGATGCCCGGCGCCGCGGTGTTGGCCGACTGCTTCTCCAGGCCGCTGAGGCGCACGCCCGCGCAGAGGGCCTGGCGTGCCTGTGGCTGAGCACCACGCGGTTCCTGATCGGCTCGCAGCGCCTCTACGAGGGCTTCGGCTTCGCTCCGGCCGCCGGCCCGAGGGACCTGTTTGGGGTCCCGCTGGTGTCGTACGAGAAGGCGCTGGCTCCGTAGGGTCGGTCCCGGCATGCGGCCGACGCGTCGGCCCTCGGCGCTTCAACGCTTGGGCAGACGCAGGGCCTTCAAGCCGAAGACGCCGTGGACGGCCAGCGCGACCACGGCCAGCCACAGGATTTCCTGACCCGCCGACGACCCGGTCGCCCCGAGTGCCCCGGCCGCTCCTGCCTGGACCTCCCACGCCACCAGAGGGATGGCCAGGCCAGCCGCCATCAGCCACACGTTGCGGTTGACGCTGCCGGGGACGGGTCGCACGCCGGTGCCTAGCATGGCGCTGCCGGTGCCGAGGATGGTCAGGGAGACGAAGCCCACGAGGTTGTTGATCGCGTGCAGCGCCAGATTTGTGCGAAGCGCCGCATGCGCGAGAAACCCGAGGCCCAGCAGCATGCCCCCCACGAGCGCCACCGAGCCAGCCAGCATCAGGGGAAGGGCCGGCTGGGGGCCCCGGCGGGCACGCCAGGCGCGGGCGGCCAGGACCAGATAGAGGACGGCGGCGGCCAACTCGGCGATCCCGCCGGCAACGGCGTACGGGCTGCTCGCATTGGCGATGCCCCAAGCCAGCAGGGCAGGCCCGACACTCGCGGCGAATGCCTGGGCCAAATGGAGGCGGGGCCGGGGCGCCATGTGTGAAAAGCGGGGCAGGGCCCGGTGGGCGACGGCGAAGACGGCAGTCGTCACGAATCCCGCGAGCCACAAATGGATCACGGCGGCGTGCAGGACGCCCAGCCACACGGCCGCGACCCCCGCCGCTACTGCGTAGGCGGCTGCGGCTGGAACCAGCAGCCGCGACGCCTGGTCCGTCGCCGCGTAGGGCCCGGGCGCAGCGACAGCCGCGACGAGGTCCGGGGCCGCGCCTTTGCGGGCCTGCGTCAACGCGACGGCGCCGATGCCCGCGCCGGCAAGCAGCAGGCACCAGGAAGCGACCCCAAGGAGCACGTCCGGCCGGGCCCAGTCGGCCGCCGGGTGGAACGCCGAGCCTACGAGCAAGGCCGTCACGGACAGCGGAATGGGCGTCAGGCGCTGGGCCATTAGGGGGACTGGCTGGCGGCGGTTGAAGGCCGCATCCAGCCTGAAGCCGAGGCCGAGAACCAAGTGCCCCGCGAATCCGAAACCCCCGAAGCCAACGTGGACCCAGACCAAGCGGGCCGAGCCGGCGTCCACACCGGTGGCGCCGGCCAGCAGCCATGCGGCCGCCCACACCAGCAGCCAGACGAACGCTAGGCGGGGGCCGACGCGGCTCCAGGCGAGGAGGGCTGGTCGCGCCGGGTTGGAGCGGGCCATGGGCAGGGCCTGGCAAGGGGTCACGGACGGTTGACGGGGCAGCGGGGATAGACGCTTGGCCGGTCGCACGCGCCGTAGCCCACACAGGTCCTGCCCCGGCGGCCCTGATGTCAACGCGAAAGCGTCCGGGGCGGATCAACGAACGTGGGACGCGTCAGCCGCCACCCCTGCCCGGAGCCCCAGGACAGCTACGACCACTTCGCCAACCGGCTCGGCACCCGCGTGAGCGCCCGCGACCTCGGCGCTGATCTGGCCGATGGCGTGGCCGACGTCATGGTGGTGGACGTTCGCGGTGTAACGGAAACCGCGGTGACGGTGCCCGGCGCTCTGCTTCGTCCCAGCATCGACGACCCGGACATCGCGTCCTGGCGCGCCTTCGACGGCATCGTTGTCCTAGTCGGCGCCGACCACGACGACCTTCGGCCCGAGGCGGCGGCGGTTCGCCTGGCTCCCATGGGCATTCGCGTGAAGATCCTGCACGGCGGCATGGCCGCGTGGCGACGGCTGGCTTAGGAGTCGGCTGGAGAATCTCCCTCGCCCCCAAACGACCTATTTGAAGCTCCCTCATTTCGGCGCGCACGGTTCGAATAGGCCTTCACCAGCGGTCCGCTGGTTTCCACTATGGGAAGCGTAACGGTTGCCCGCACGATGCCGGCCGCGCCGGACGCCGTGATGGCCGTCCTACAGGATTTCGCCAACATCGGCAACTGGTCGAGGGGCGTCAAGAAATCGTACACGATCAACAACATGGAGCGCGGCGTCGGCGCCGAGCGCCACTGCGACTTCGTCGGCGCAGGCAGCCCCTACTTCAAGGAGCGCCTCACCGGTGCCACGGACAACAGCATCACCGTGACCGTCTTTGACGCCAACCAGCCCCTCAAGGAAATGGTCGTCCACTTTGACGTCCAGCCCGCCAGCGCCGGCACCGGCAGCGAGGTCACGATCCGGGCCGATTACGCGATGAAATTCGGGCCGCTGGGCAGGCTCATGGAGATCCTGATGGCCAACCGCAGCTTCGCCAAGGCCTTGGCTGGCCTGCTCAAGGACCTGGACACGGCGGCCACCGAAGTCGCGACGACCCCATAGCCAGCCAGCACGGGCGCCTCGGCGACGACAAAACCGGTAGCAACTTCGGTACTGCTAGCAAAGCCTGAACAAGCCCAGGACGCTGGTTTTGCTCCCAACGCCCCAGGCGCGGGAGGAGAAACCATGCCGAAATACATCGACATCCACACCATGCCAGGCACGACCCCGGCCCAAGTTGCCGAGGCCCACCAGAAAGACGTGGCCATCCAGGGCAAGCACGGCGTGAAGTTCGTGCGCTACTGGCTTGACGAGAAGACCGGGAAAGTGTTCTGCCTGTCCGAGGCCCCCAACGCGAAGGCCGCCCAGGCGGTCCACGCCGAGGCTGGCCACCCGGCCAACGAGATCTACGAGGTCATCGAGGGCCATTAGCGCGCGGCGCGGCCCGCCACCGTTGCTTTGCGTTTGCAAAGGGCGAGTGATTAGGCACTGGCGGCCATGGTCCTCTTGTGCCCACTGCCGCCGTCCAGGGACTCATCGCAGCCATCCTGACCACCGCCGTTGTCCTCCTCGTCCCCGAGCAAGCCAGAATCCCGATTCTCGCCGGCCTCCTCTGGCTCACCGTCGGCATCTACCTCGGCATGGCCCTGATGGGTGGGCTCCGGCACTCCAGAACCGAATGGCTCGGCGGCCTGCCGATCCTAGCCCTCGCCGTCGGCGCCGTTTGGCTGCCGTGGCTCCTCATCGTGGCCTGGCTCATCCACCCCGTTTGGGACGTCCTCCACCGAGGGCCCATTCGAACCCCGATCCACCCTGTCGTGGTGCCGTTTTGCATCGTTTACGACGTGGCGATCGCCGGGCTGTCCGCCTGGGTGGTCTTCGCTTAGCACGGCGGCAGGGGCCGCGACCGTTGCCCTCAGCGGCGCCGCGCGACGGCGACGCCGAGCAGGGCCAGCGCCAGAATGGCGGCGCCCGCTCCCAGTCCGGGGACGCTCTGGCTGGACGAGGCCTCCTCGCCCACGCCCGACATCGAGTCCGTCACGAGGGGTTCGGCATCACTGGCGGGCAGCAGACTGCCCATGGCTGGCTTGGCAATGGCTTCGGGCAAGAGTGCCACGAGGCCGCCCGAGGCTCCCGTCAGGTCCACGTGGACCAGTTGGCGGCCCCAGTTGCTGTCCGGGTGCAGGCGCTTCTTCCACTCGAGTTCCACGGGCACGGCGCCGGCGGCGAACGAGCCGTCCAGTTGGTAGGTGCCCGAGGCGCCCGGCACCAGGTCGTCCAGGGCCACGGAGGCGCCGCCGACGCTCAGGGTCGCCTGGCTCAGGTTGCCAAGGCCCTGGTTCTGGACGGTCACCGTCATCTGGTCGGCGTCGCCGCGCATGGCGGTCACAACCGGCAGGCCGCCGTATTGCTCCGTGTACAGGAACGCGTGCATGACGCCGCGCCAGCTCTCGATCTCCTGTTGGCGGACATCCGTGGCGACCACCGGCTGGCCCCAGCCGACCATCGCGCCGCGGCCGCTCATCTCGTACGTCCAACTCGCGGCGCCGGCCGTGCCGTAGCCCTCGTCCGCCGTCGTCCCGCTGGCCGGGTAGATGGTGCTCCAGATGGGTCCGCAAGCGTCGCGCACGTCGGCGAAGACCTCGTCGCAGACCCGGGTGAACATGTCGTTGTCCGCCGACAGGCCCAACTGCTCCGCGCCGAACGGGTGGAGCCACAGGTTGCCACAGCAGTGGATGCTGTTGACGTAGTCCGGCTGGATGGCCTCCAGCGTCGAGACGACCGCGCGGGTCTCGGGCTCGCTCATGGGGTACAGGCCGGGCCAGTTGAGCACCGGCAGCTCCGCCACCGTGCCCCAGGTGCTCGGGAAGTTGCGGTTGATGTTGACATCGATGGCGTTGATGCGGCCAAAGGCGTGGCTGCCGTCGGGATTCACCATCGGCAGAATCCACGTGTGCCGGTTCTCCACGATCCACTTCGCCGTCTCGTTCGTCTCGTGCTCGTCAAGCAGGAACTGGGCCCACTCGGTCACGAAGTAGACGCCGGAGTACTCGTTGCTGTGCGTGCCGCCGTCCAGGTACACGACCTCGCGCTCCGCCAGCGGCAGCCGGTCCGGGTTGCCGAAGTCGGCGATCTCCAGGAGCCACAGATTCAGGCCGGCGTGGCTCTGGCCGGCGACGTGCAAGCGCACAAGGTCCGGGTACTCCGACGCCAAGCGCTGAACCTCGGCCGTCAGCAGCGCATAGTACGGAAAGACCGTGCTGCCAGCCACCTTGTTCAGCGGTTCCGCCTCGGCGCCCCGTTCCTCCAGCAGGCCGGCGACCACGTCGGGGTGCCGCTCGGCCCAGTGCTCCGGGACGTAGGGCAGGATGGTTTCGCCGTCCACGTTGACCGGGTAACCTCCGGTCTCGTGGCCGAACTCGGCCGCCGCCAGGGGAGCGGCCAACATGACAAGCAGGAGCAACGGGGTTGCGCGCATCGTGCGTCGACGAGCGGTAGCGGACTAGAACCTTGTGTCACGCCAGCCGCCGCGAGCCACCGCCAGCCGCGGCTTCCGGCGTGGCCCCCGCCGGGCGGGTTGCCAGGCTACTCCTCCTCATCCGACGGCGCGGTGCGCTCGTCCACGAAGATCTCCAGCTCGCCCCACTCCCGCGTCTGCACCGTCACATGGATCCGGTTGGCCCCCCGCAACGGGTGGCCATCCACCAGGACATCCATCTGATCGCCGCGTCTGAACTCCAACGGCTTGTCCCGCGTGATCGCCGCCAGGTCCACCTCCCCGCCGTTGGCTACCACGTCCTCGGGCTTGTACCGGATGCCATTGATCATCACGTCCGGGGGCAGGATGATCGTTGCATTTCCAAGCACGTTCTGAAGGGTAAACGTCAGGCGCCCAGGCTCGGGCGCGCGGAGGCTACCCCGCTTGTACAACTTGCGCAGCAGGAAGCCAGGAATCGCCACACCCGGCGCACCGCGGGCTTTGGTTTGAGGCTTGCTTCTACGCGTTGGCCCGCGGCCGGGTCAAGCGTGCTCCGGCGCTTCGTCCTCGTCGCGGTGGCCCCGCTTGTAGTAGAACAGCGGAATCGTGATCAGCGTGATGACCGCCATGAACACGATCGCGATCACTGCGGCCTCGAACATCTCGTAGCTGCCACGAATCGCGCCCCGCGTGAAGATCAGGAACGCCACGGCAGTCGTGAAGCCCGAGTAGGCCACGGCCTTGCCGACGGTGCGGAACACGAACGTCGGGTTGGCCTGTTTCTCCAGGTTCCATGTCAAGTGGACCGCGTAATCTGAACCTAAACTGGTGATGAAGGCGATCGGGATCATGAAGATGAACGCCAGGTCAATGTCGACGGCGGGCATTGGGAGCGCCCCCAGCCACCAGATGAACGTCAGCAGCATCGGCGTGATCGTGGCGGCCACGGCGCGGATGCTGCGCGTGAACGTGCCAACGAGCAAACCCACGATGAGCAGGCTCACGGCGCTGCTCAGGGTCAGCCACTTGTTCGTGTAATCATTGTATTTCTTGATGCCCGTGAGGGTTCCGAAGTAGTGGTTGTCCGTGCTCTGCGGATCGGCGTCCATCAACAACTGGTTGAAGGCGGCGTCCGCCTTCTCCGTGCTGGTCTGGTCGACTTCCAGGTTGATGAAGGTGAGCGCCCAGGCGATCGAGTAGGACTCGTCCATGAACGTCAGCAGCAACGGTGCCCACTCCTCGCGGTTGAGCATGTCGTCGTAGGCCGCCTTCACCTCGGCGTCGTCCCAGTCAGCGATCAGGCCGAAGTCGTTGTCGTACTCCGGATTGATTCCCTCGAAGCACGGCAGCGCCTCGAACAAGGGGTCGAACTCTGGCGGGGCGCCGTCCGGAGTGCCGCACGGCACGAACGCGCCGCCTTCGACGACGCCCTGGCCGATGCCGGGAACGGCGCTTTGCAAGCCGTCCTTCAGTAGCGCGTACAAGTTCAGAATGAAGGGGACCGAGTTGACGGCCCCGCCGGCCTGCTGGACGAACGGATCGGCTTGCATGGCCTTGTGGATGGCCACCATGTCGTCGACGGCCGCCTTGGTCGCCAAGCCGCCTGGTTCGCGCGCCTTGGTGATGATCGTCTCCTGCCCGACGGACTCGATCTTGACCTGGAACCGCTCGTACATTTCCAGCATGTGGGAC
>JBFJYU010000047.1:0-13469 GCA_041622435.1 Thermoplasmatota archaeon
ATGGCCAAGAAGCGACAGATGAGCAACCCTGGTGCCGCCCGCCGGCGCCAGCGCAAGGCACAGGCCGTCATCGAGACCCGGCAAAAGAAGGAGTTCACCTACCGGGGCAAGACGCTCCCTGAACTCAAGGCGCTGGGCTTCGATGCGGTGCTTGAACTGCTACCGAGCCGGATCCGCCGCAGCTACGTGCGCGGTGTGGCCGCCGGGGAGAAGAAGTTCCTGGACCGCATCGACACGATCGAACCGGGCAGCGAGGTCATCCGGACCCACTACCGCCACCTGGCGGTGCTGCCGCGCTTCGTCGGACACAACATCGCCGTCTACGACGGCAAGGAATTCGTGGAGGTCATCATCCAGCCCGAAATGATCGGGCACCGCCTCGGCGAGTTCGCGTCGTCCACGAAGGTCTGCGCACACACCGGCGTGGGTGTGGGTGCGACGAGGAGCTCCAAGCACGTTCCGCTCAAGTGAGGTGAGACATGTCTACCAAGTATTCTACCGTCAGCGACCCGGCCACCACGGCCCGCGCCTACGGCCGCGACATGTCCGTCTCGCCGAAGAGTGGCCGCAACGTGGCTCTGGCGATCAAGGGCATGCCCGTCGCCCGCGCCAAGCAGTTCCTCAACGATGTTGCGGAAAAGAAGACCCCTGTGCCGTTCAAGGTGCGCTTCCGCAAGATCGCGCATCGCCGCGGCGAGGGATTCGGTCCTGGAAAGTACCCCGTCAAGGTGGCGGAGTACTTCCTCAAGGTGATCGAGTCGGCCGAGGCCAACGCCGAGTACAAGGGACTCGACAAGGACACGCTGGTCATCACCCACGCGTCGGCATACCAGGGCCAGGTCATTCAGGGCTACCGGCCCCGGGCCCAAGGTCGCGCCACGCCGCACTACAACCGGCTGTGCAACCTTGAGATCGTGTTGACCCAAGTGGAGGAGGAGTGACATGGCAGTCGAAAGGAAATTCGTCAAGGAATCCGTCAATCGCCTCCTCGTGAAGGAGTACGTTAAGGGTGAGACCAGTCGCGCCGGCTTCGGCGGCCTGGACATCCAGCGCACTCCCCTGGGTACGCGCATCAACATCATCGCCGAGCGGCCGGGCATGGTCATTGGTCGCCGCGGTGTGACCATCAACCAGCTCACGTCCGACCTGGGCGCCAAGTTCGAGTCGCTGCAGAATCCGCAGCTCGGCGTCGACGAGCCCAGCGACAACCCGGCCCTGAACGCCCAGATCATGGCGTTCAAGGTTGCCGAGAGCCTGGAGCGCGGCTGGCACTTTGGCCGTGTCGGGCACTCGACCGTGGCTCGCATCATGGGCTCCGGAGCCCAGGGCTGCATCGTTGAGGTGGCCGGCAAGTTGACCGGTCAGCGCAAGCGGCGCGCCAAGTTCATCGCCGGCCACATCAAGTACTGTGGCGAGACCGCCATCGAACTGATGGACACCGGTTACGCGCAGGCCAAGAAGAAGCTCGGCATGATCGGCTGCACCGTGCGCATCATGCGCAAGGACGCGGTCCTGCCCGACCACGTGAAGCTCTACGCCCCTGGCGAAAAGGAGCAGCTCGCGGCGGCCAAGGCGGCCAAGGCGGCTGCCCGCGCAGCCGGCGTCGAGACCGTCGACAAGAAGCCCGCCGAGGGTGCGGCCGAGGGCGGCGCCAAGCCGGCCGGCGACAAGCCCGCGCGCGGCGAGCGCCGCGAGCGCCGCAGCTTCACCGTTGGTGGAGGTGACTCCTGATGCTAAACGCGTCTGAACTGCGTGAGATGTCCGAGGACGCCCGCAAGGAGCGGCTCTTCGAATTGCGCGGCGAACTGATGCACGAGCGCGGTATCCACGCCATGGGTGGTTCCTCCCCGAACCCCGGCAAGATCCGCACGCTGCGCCGTCAGATCGCGCGCATCCTGACTATCCAGCGGGAGGAAGAACTGAAGCAATGAGCATCTGTGTAACGTGCGGGCTGCCCGACGAGATCTGCGTCTGCGAGGACATCGCCCGTGAGCAACAAGAAATTCGCATCACGGTCGATTCCAGGCGCTACGGCAAGAAGATGACCATCGTCGAGGGAATCAGCGATTCCCACATCGATCTGGACAGTCTTCTGTCGACGCTCAAGGGTCGCTGTGCCTGTGGTGGCACCGTCAAGGAAGGCAACATCGAGTTGCAGGGCGACCACAGCAAGAAGGTCCGCGCGGTGCTTGGAGACCTTGGTTTCCAGGCCCGTATCGAGTAATGAAACGGTCCGTTCCCCGCTTGGCGGGAGCGGCCAAGGCATTCGCCCGTTCGGAACTCATCGGTTCGCTGGCAACGATTGTTGCCTCGCCGGACCCCACGCTCGTGGGGCTCGGTGGCCGCGTGGTTGACGAAACGCTCCGCACCTTGGTCATTGACCGGGGTGACCGGCGCGTTCGCGTCGCCAAGGCGGCGTGTACCTTCGAGTTCCGGGCACCCCACTCCGACCGGGGACCCGTGCGCGTCGACGGACGCGCAATCGAGTTCCGGCCGGAGGACAGGACAAAGAAGGTTCGCTGAACCGTCCTGTCAAGAACGCACATTCAACCCCCGGTTCGCCGGGGTCGGACTCGGGCTGCGTCCCGTGTCCTCAGGGGGGGAACGTGCCCCCGCAAACGCCCCTCAACAAGGAGAACAGAAACGCATGAGCAACATCCGCGACATCGGCATCGACGTGCGCCCGCCCCAGCGGGAGCCGGCGCCCGGTGACGAGCTCAATCCCTTCAACGGCACTCTGCCGGTGCGGGGATCCGTCATCGTGGGCACCGTGGTCTCAAACAAGATGCAAGGCACGGCCGTCGTCCAGAAGCAAAAGCTGCACTACGTACCCAAGTATCAGCGGTACGAGAAGCGCACCAGCCGCTATCTGGCACACGTCCCGAGCAACATCGACCTCGCCGTCGGCGATCAAGTCACGATCGCCGAGTGCCGCCCCGTGAGCAAGACCGTCCACTTCGTGGTCGTCGAGAACCGCACCCAAGGTGACGCCTGATGCGTGGCATCGCTGGCAGCGTCACGCGCGGCCTGCCTACGGGCGCCCGCATGGACTGCGTCGACAACACCGGTGCCAAGATCGTGGAGATCATCATGGTCCCCAAGATCGGCGGCACGGCCCGCCGCTACCCGGCGGCTGGTGTCGGTGACCTCGTCAAGGTGTCCGTCAAGAAGGGCACCCCCGAGATGCGCCGCCAGATCCTGGACGCCGTGATCGTCCGCCAGAAGCGCCCGTTCAGGCGCCCTGACGGCCTGACCGTGCTGTTCGAGGACAACGCGTGCGTCATCATCACCCCCGAGGGTGACGTGAAGGGAAGCCAGATCAAGGGCCCCGTGGCCCGGGAAGCAGCCGCTCGCTGGCCGCGGATTTCCGCGACCGCCAGCACGATTGTGTGAGGTGACCTGATGAGTTCGATTCAACCCCGAAAGCAGCGCAAGGCCCTCTACACGGCGCCGCTTCACACGCGCCGCAAGCAGATCGCGGGTCACCTTTCCGAAGAGTTGCTTCTGAAGTACAACCGCCGCAGCTTCCCCGTCATCGCCGGCGACACCGTCAAGGTGCTGCGCGGCGACCACAACGGCAAGAGCGGCAAGGTGCTGGAAGTCGACACCAAGGCACGCAAGATCGTCGTCGACGGCGTGACCCACAAGAAGGCCGACGGCACCGATGTCCGGCTGCCTGTCGACCCGAGCAACGTCATTATCGTCAAGCTGAACCTTGAGGACGCGCGCCGCCGTGCCCGCCTCGAGGCCACCGCCAAGGAGGAGTCCTCGTGAGCAAGCACCTGAAGCGCCTGGCCGCGCCCCGCTCGTGGACCATCCCGCGCAAGACCAACGTCTACACGACCAAGCCCAGTCCCGGCCCCCACCCGGTGGCCCACGCGATCCCGCTTTCGACGGTGCTGCGTGACTACCTCGGTGTCGCGACCACGGGCCGCGAGGCCCGCCGCGTCGTTGGCGCCGGCGACATCGTTGTCGACGGCCGTGTCGTGAAGAACAGCAAGCTGCCCATCGGCTTCATGGACGTCGTGTCCGTGCCCAAGCTGAAGAGCAGCTGGCGCTGCATCATCGACGACAAGGCGCGCGTCCGCTTCGCCAAGGTCCCCGAGAAGGAGGCCTCCTGGAAGCTGGTGCAGGTCAAGGACAAGTCCACGGTGACCGGCGGCAAGCTGCAGCTCAACCTGCACGATGGCCGCAACCTGCTCATCAAGAAGGACGACTACAAGACCGGCGACGTGCTGAAGCTGGAGCTGCCGAGCCAGAAGATTCTGGGCCACTTCCCGTTCAAGGAAGGCGCCCAGGCCCTTGTGACCGGCGGCCGCCACGCTGGCCAGGTTGCCCCGATCCACTCGATCGAGGTGACCCGCAGCCACAAGCCGAACCTGGTCCACTTGGCCCAGGGTGAGGACACCTTCACGACGATCAAGACGTACGCGTTCCCGATCGGCGAGAAGGAGAACCTGCCGAAGGCGGAGGTGAAGATCCTTGGCTGATGCCAACCCGATGACTGCTCCCCGCATCGCCAAGGTTACCGTTAACATCGGTGTCGGCGAGGGTGGCGAGCGCTTGGAGAAGGCCGAGAAGGTCGTTTCCAAGCTGACGGGCCTCAAGCCCATGCGCACCTTTGGCAAGGTCAACAACCGTGACCTTGGAGTGCGCCCCGGCATGCCCATCGGCTGCAAGGTGACGCTGCGTGGCGAGGGCGCCGAGGACTTTGTCCGCCGTGCGCTCTACACGCGCAACAACCGCATCTTCGGCTGGAGCTTCGACAACCAGGGAAACCTACAGTTCGGAGTGGCTGACCACACGACGTTCGAGGGCGAGCGTTACGATCCCGACATCGGTGTCTTTGGCATGGATGTCGCGCTCACCCTGGAAAAGCCGGGCCACCGCATCAAGCACCGCCGCCTGCTGGCGCGCAAGGTGCCGATGCGTCACCGTGTGACCCGCGAGGAGGCTGTTGCCTTCCTGACCGAGAAGTTCAATCTGGAGGTGCTGTAAATGGCCCTGACGACGAAGACACGCCAGGTGTACAAGGGAATCTACGTTGGCTGCCGCCGTTGCGGCCGCATGCGGGGCAAGGTGCGCCGCTACGGTCTTGACCTGTGCCGCCAGTGTTTCCGCGACAGCGCCCGTGACCTGGGCTTCAAAAAGTATTCCTGAGGTGTTCACCAATGCAAAACGATCCTTTGGCTGACGCCCTCACCGTTCTGCGCAACGCGGAGCGCTCCAACAAGAAGGAGGCTGTGCTCACGCCCGCCTCCAAGCTGGTTGGACGTGTTCTCAAGGTGATGCAGGACGCTGGCTACATCGGCCCATTCGAGTACCAAGATGACGGACGCGGCGGCTTGTACCGTGTGACCCTGACGGGTTCCATCAACAACTGCGGCGTCATCAAGCCCCGTTCGGCGGTCAAGATCGGCGACATGGATCACTGGGAGGCCCGGTTCCTGCCGGCCCGTGATTTCGGTTCCCTGATTCTGACGACCACGACCGGAATCGTCGACCAATACAAAGCGAAGGAGGTGGGCACTGGCGGGCGTCTGCTCGCCTATGTCTACTAGGAGTTACCATGCCGGTCCTAGCTGAGATTCGCCACGACATTGAGATCCCGTCCGGGGTCAACGTGACCGTGGACCATGGCAACCACACGATCGTCCAGGGCCCCAAGGGGCAACTGGAGCGTGCCTTCCGCTTCCGCGGTGTGCATGTGCACGTCGACAACGGCCACATCGTTGTCGAGAAGCGCCTCCCCCGGCGCGAGCACAAGGCCATCTGCGGCACCTACGCCGCCCACATCCGCAACATGCTGGTGGGCGTGACCGACGGCTGGAAGTACCAGCTGAAGACGGTCTACAACCACTTTCCCATCAAGGCGTCCATTCAGGGTGACGAGTTCGTCATCGAGAACTTCCTCGGTGAGCGCCACCCGCGCCGGGCGACCATCATTGATGGCGTCAAGGTCCAAGTGAAGGGCGCTGACGTCTTCGTTGAGGGAATTGACCGACAAGCCGTGGCGCAAACTGCGGCGAACATCGAACTGGCCACGCGCGTGCGCGGCCGCGACATTCGCGTGTTCCAAGACGGTATCTACATCACCAAGAAGGGAGGCGCTTAGATGAGCGACGAGCAGAAGGCCCCCGAGCCCGAGACCACCGAAGAGGAGATGACCGTCGAGGTCGTTGAGGAAGAGGGGTACCGGGTCAAGGCCAAGCCCGAGCTGGATGAGGCGACCAAGGAGGCGCTGGCGCTGCGCGAGGCCAAGAAGGCCAAGCAGCCGACGTTCCGCCGCCAGGAATGGTGGCGCTACAAGGAACTCGGCGGCAAGAAGGCGCCGTGGCGCCGCCCTGACGGTATCCACTCGAAGATGCGCCGGCACTTCAAGTACCGGCCCGTTGTGGTTTCGATCGGTTTCCGCGGCCCTGTCGCGGCGCGCGGTCTGCACCCCAGCGGCTTCGAGGAAGTGCTGGTCTACCGTCCCGACGACTTGGACGCCATCGATCCGAAGACGCAGGCTGCCCGCGTGGGTGGCACCGTCGGCGGTCGCAAGGCGGAGATGATCGAGAAGAAGGCTGATTCCATGGGCATTCGCGTCCTGAACAGGAGGTCCTGAACATGGCAGACCTGCGAACCCAGAAGCGCTTGGCCGCCGACATCATGAAGGTCGGCTCCACGCGCGTTCGCATCGATCCCTTCCGCACCGAAGAGGTCGCGGGCGCCGTGACGCGCTCGGACGTTCGCCGTCTTATCGACGCGAAGGTCATTACCTCCGTGCAGAAGCAGGGCGTCAGCCGCGGCCGTGGCCGCAAGCTGGATGCGCAGAAGGCGAAGGGACGCCGTGTCGGCCCTGGCAGCCGCAAGGGTGCCAAGTACGCACGCCTGCCCAAGAAGGAGCGCTGGATGGCTCTCATCCGTGCGCTGCGTAGCGAACTGAGCGATTTGCGCGACAAGGGCGCCATCGACCGGACGACGTACCGCGAGTACTACCGCCGGGCGAAGGGTGGCCAGTTCCGCAGCCGCGCTCACCTGTTGGCTCACATGAAGACTGAAGGCGCACTCTCTGAGGAGGTTGAGCTCTGATGGCAACCGGACCCCGAACCCGTGTTCCGTTCCGGCGCCGCCGGACCGGCCACACCGACTACAAGAAGCGCCTTGGAATGCTGAAGAGCGGGGAGACCCGCCTGGTGGTGCGCCACACGAGTGGCAACGTGATCGTCCAGTTCGTTGACTGGGCGAGCGCGGGCGACCAGATTCGCAGCGGCGCTGTCGCCCTCGAGCTCGGCAAGATGGGCTGGGAAGGCTCCCCCAAGAACACGCCTGCGGCGTACCTCACCGGCCTCCTGGCCGGCGAGCGCGCCAAGAAGGCCGGCATTGAGGCTGCGGTCCTGGACCTCGGTCGCCGGGCTCCGGTGCGTGGCAGCAAGGTCTTCGCGGCCCTGAAGGGTGTGCTGGACGCCGGCGTCGACGTGGCGCACGGCAGCGATGAGATTTACCCGTCCGAGGACCGCCTGAACGGCGAGTTCCTCGGCCAGAAGGACAACTTCGAGGCCGTCCGGGCCAAGATCGGCACCGGCGGCTAAGTCGAACGACGACGAGGAAGAAAAAATGACAAATGGAGCATCTGGCGGCCCCCCTGGCCGCCCTGGCGGCCCTGGTGGCCGCGGACCCGGCGGCCCCGGCGGTCGCGGACCTGGTGGGCCTGGTGGCCGTGGACCTGGTGGTCCCGGCGGTCGCGGACCTGGAGGGCCTGGCGGCCGTGGGCCTGGCGGTCCCGGTCGCGGCGGCCCCGGTGGTCGCGGACGCGGTGGCGGTCAGCGCCGTCCCCGCCGTGACGACCGTGCCAACCTGCAATCCTGGGAGCCCAAGACCCGCCTCGGCCGCATGGTCAAGACGGGTGAGATCACGAGCATGAGCGCGGCGCTGGGCACCGGCCTGCCGCTGCGCGAGGCCGAGATCGTGGACATCCTGCTGCCGAACCTCGAAGACGAGGTGTTGGACGTGAACATGGTTCAGCGCATGACTGACTCCGGTCGGCGTGTGCGCTTTGCCATTACCTGCGTCGCTGGCAACAAGGACGGTTTCATGGGTCTGGGTCAGGCGAAGGGCAAGGAGGTTGGTCCGACCATCCGCCGCGCCATCGACCGTGCCAAGATCAACATGATCGAGATCGCCCGCGGTGCCGGTTCGTGGCAGTCTGCCCCCGGCGCCCCCGCGCTCTCGATTCCGTACAAGGTGACGGGCAAGTGCGCGTCGACCGAAGTCACGATCCGCCCGGCTCCCCAGGGAACCGGCCTGGTTGGTGGTAAGGTCGCCAAGTCGCTGCTCGGCATGGCGGGTATCCAGGACGCGTGGGTTTTTGCCCGCGGCCAGACCCGCACGACGACCAACTACGCCAAGGCGATCTTCGAGGCGCTGCAGAACCTGAACGAGGTCAAGATGATCCCGCAGCAGGCCGAGCGCATCGCGATTGTTCGCGGAGCTTTGGAATTGCAGAAGCCTAAGGAAGAGTCTGAGGCGGAGGAGTCCTGATGGCCTACTCCATCATTCGGCTGCGCGGCCAGATCAACGTCAGGCCCCAGATCAAGGACACTCTGCGCTACATGCGCCTCAACCGCGTGAACCACTGTGTGGTTCTCCCGGACAACGAGACGACCAAGGGCATGCTGCAGACCGCCAAGGACTACGTTACCTGGGGCGAGATTGACGCTGAAACGCTCGCTGAGGCCATCCGCAACCGCGGCCGCCTCTCCGGCAACCGCGCCATCACCGACGAGTACGTGGCGGCCAACTCTGACTTCGGCTCCATTGCCGAGTTCGCGGCGGCC
Organism: Thermoplasmatota archaeon; assembly: GCA_041622435.1. Taxonomy (GTDB): domain Archaea; phylum Thermoplasmatota; class E2; order JACPAO01; family JAHFTW01; genus JBFJVP01. Next base: position 8,823 of record JBFJYU010000047.1, read on the forward strand.
ATCGTCGACGGCAAGGCGCTGTACAAGCAGCTTCCGGACGTCAAGCCCCTGCTGCGCCTGCACCCGGCCAAGAAGGGCCTGGAGGGCATCAAGCGCTCCTGGCAGGCCGGCGGCGCCCTCGGGTACCGTGGCGAAGCGATCAATGACCTCGTGCGGAGGATGATCTAATGGCCAAGGGCGAGAAGGCCAAGAAGATGCGTGGGTCGATGACCCACGGTCGTGGCAAGAAGGCCGGCCGTGGAGCTGGACTGAAGGGCGGCCGCGGCCGCGCGGGTGCCAACAAGCACCGCTTCCTGCAGCTTCAGGTCCTCGGCGGCAAGCACCCTCACCTCGCGGCGAAGCCGTGGGGTCGCCATGGCTTCACGTCGAAGAGCCGCACTCCCGAGGACGTCACGGTCAACGTTGGCGACCTTGGGGCGCGCTTCCCCGGCCAGGCCGAGATCGACCTCGCCAGCGCTGGCGTCACGAAGCTGCTTGGCAGCGGCGTGATCGCCACGGCTGTCACGGTCAAGGTGGCGTCCGCCACCGACCGCGCGGTCGCGAAGATCGAGGCCGCCGGCGGCGCTGTCGAGCTCGTCGAGAGCGAGTAGGACGATTCCGTCCTGCCGACCCTTTCCCCCCTGAATCTCCGATCTCTCACTCCTTGACCCTGACCCTGCATCTGGCAGAACTTAAGTGGGGGGCTGGATTGGCCGCCCGAGTTACGGTGGACCTGGCATGGCCGAGACCCGAAGTCGCCTTTACGCACTAAAGCCCCTAATTGACCGATGGCCGGCCATCCGCAAGCCGGAAGGCCACGTCTCGTTCAAGACCAAGCTCCTGTGGACAACGGGCTGCTTGCTTCTGTACTTCGCCATGTCCAACATTACGTTGTTTGGCGTTTCGTCGACGCAATTGGACTTGTTCGAAGGTTTCCGAGCCATTTTGGCCGGTGCCTCGGGCACGATCGTTCACCTTGGCATTGGGCCGATCGTCACCGGTTCGATCGTGATGCAGTTGTTCACGGGTGCCAAGATCATCAACCTCGACCTGACCAAGGCCGAGGACAAGGCGATCTACCAGGGTACGCAGAAGGTTCTGGTGCTGCTGTTCATCTTCGTGGAATCGATTCCCCAGGTGTTCGGTTTCCTGGAGCCCGACACCCAGTTCATCCAGTGGTTCAGTGACAGCGGCTGGTTTGGCTCTGACATTGGCTGGGCGCGCGGTATCATCATCGCGCAACTGGCGATGGGTTCGATCATCGTGTTCCTGATGGACGAGTTGATCAGCAAGTGGGGTATCGGTTCCGGTATCTCGTTGTTCATCGCGGCCGGTGTGAGTCAGGCGCTCTTCACGGGCACCCTGAACTACCAGCCGTTCCAGCAGGGCAGCGCGTACGACCCGGTCAGCAACCCGCCGGTGGGCGCGATCCCGATGATGCTCTATGTGTTCACGCAGCGCGACCTGGCCAGCTTGGTCCACGGCGGCGGCTTCGAGCAGATGTTCATCGGCAACCAGGCGTTCCCGAACCCCATCCTGACCTTCTTCGGCACGATCGCGATCTTCTTCTTCGTGGTTTACGCCGAGGCCAGCCGTGTCGAGCTTCCGCTCGCCCATGGCAAGGTCCGTGGTGCGCGCGGCCGCTACCCGCTGCGGTTGATCTACGCGAGCAACATTCCTGTCATCTTGATGGCGGCGCTGATTGCCAATGTCAACATCTTCAGTCTGCTGCTGTGGCAGCACCCGACCTTCAGCCAGATTCCGTTCATCGGGCACGCCTGGTGGATCGGCACGTACCCGCCGGGGCAGACGCAGCCCGTCGCCGGCGGCGCGTGGTACCTGTCGACCTTCAACGGTCTGGCCGCTTGGTTCCTGCCCATTTTCGACCCTGAGCGTTACGGCGCGGCGGCGAGCGGCCACGAGCCGTGGCAGATCCTGATCAAGATCGTCGTCTACATGACGCTCTTCGTTGGTGGATCGATCATGTTCGCCAAGTTCTGGGTCGAGACCACGAACATGGGTCCCGAGTCGGTGGCCAAGCAGATCGAGCGGTCTGGCATGCAGATCCCCGGTTTCCGCCGTGACCCCCGTGTCCTGCAGAAGATCCTGGGGCGCTACATTCCAACGATCACAGTGATTGGTGGCGCGCTGGTCGGAGGTCTGGCCGCGATCGCCGACATGATCGGGACGGTCGGTAATGCGTCAGGTACAGGTTTGCTGCTTTGTGTCGGCATTCTCATGAGAATGTACGAACAGATCGCAAAGGAGCAGGCAATGGAGATGCACCCGGTTCTGCGGGGCTTCTTCGGCGTCGAGTAAACTCGCCGCCTCAGGTGCCCCTTGAACCGGTTGCATCGGTGCCTGCGTCGCTTCGCGCCACCGGCCGAGATGCACCCGGTTCTGCGGGGCTTCTTCGGCGTCGAGTAACCCCAGGCTTCCGAAGAACGCCGCTGAACCGCGAGGGCATGGCCCGAGCGATCCGGGAGGTCGTGCTTGCACGGCCTTGCGGGGTTCTGCGGGGCTTCTTCGGCGTCGAGTAACCGTGCCTCCGGCGCAGGTGCCTTTTTCCTCTCCTTCTTTCTTTTTTGATTTTCTTTGCAATTCTACCTGGTTGGGCGGAGCTTTCGCCGACCCCTACGCAGCTTTCTCGTATCCTTGCGGCGGGTTGGGCGGTGTGGCTGGAAAGAGGCGTGCGAGGCGGACCCGGCGCCGCGAGCCGGAGCCGTACCAACGGTACCGGCAGCCGCTGCAACAGAAGTGGCGGCCCGCGGTGCTGGAGCGCGACGGGCGCCGCTGCCGTGTGTGCCGCGCGCCTGAGAAGGACGCGGCGCTTCACTTGGCGCACATCACGGATGCCGTTGCTTTCGTGCGTGCTGGCGGCCACCACCGGGCCGTGACGTTCAGCTACCGGTGGGACAATTTGTACACGCTTTGCGTTGATTGCCATCGGGCCAGCCATCGTTTCAGGCTGCGTGACCAGGACGAGCTGGATCGGCGTGCACGGGTGCAGGAGATGGAGGCGCAGTTGCGTCGCCTGAGGGGGTGGTCGAGCCCGTACGCGGTGCTGCCGCCGGCGATGGTTCCCGAGAAGCTGCGGCCCCGGCGGAGTTTCCACGATGTGATGCGCCTGTCGCCGCTGGTGCCGTTTCCCACCTACGCGCGCTACGCCGCCGACGGCGGGCTGGTCTTCGGGGATCAGGAGGCGCCGCCGCGGCAGGCGCTGCTTGACGGCCACCGCTGAGCCCGTCCCTGGACACGGGCTGACGGGGGATGGGCCGGCGTCTTGCTCCGCGTCCCTTTAGTCAATGCAGGCGATGGCGCGGCCGTGTTGATGACCCGGCGGTTTTCCGCCCTCAACGGAACGGCGCTCCTCGTGGGCGTCGCCGCCGGGATCGCCGCCGTCCTCTTTCGTGGTTTTGTCAACGCCGTCGAGAACCTTGCGTTCAGGGGCGACGTGGGCGCCACGGCGCGCGAGGAGAACCTGTTTCTTAGTACCAATTGGGGCTACCTGGTGTTTCTTGTGCCCATGGTCGGCGGTTTGGTCGTCGGCCTGGTGCGCCTGATTTTTCCTGATACACGGCGCCAGGGGATCGCCGAGGTCATGGCGGCCGTGCAGGCCAAGGGTGGGATCATCAAGGGTCGCACGGCCTGGGGTCACGCGTTCATCTCGGGCGTCACGGTGGGCACCGGTGGTTCGACGGGCCGTGAGGGTCCCATTGGGTACATCGGCGCCGCCGTGGGCAGCAGCATGGGCCGGCGGCTTGGGTTTCGCCCCCGCGACATCAAGGTCCTGCTTGGCTGCGGCGTCGCGGCCGGCATCGCGGCCACGTTCAACGCGCCCCTGGGGGGCGTGCTGTTCGCCATGGAGTTGATTCTGCCGGAGTTCAGCACCCACGCCTTCATTCCGGTGGTGATCGCCACGGTGATCGGCGTCACGGTCGCGCACGTGTTTCTGGGCGACGACCCGACGTTCCACGTGCCCGAGTTCACACTCATTTCGCCCTGGGAGCTTGGGTTCTACCTGGTGCTCGGGGTGGCGTGCGGCCTCGGGGGCGTCCTGTTCATCAAGGTGCTCGCCCGCGCCTCGGACCTTGGCGAGCGGCTGCCCGTGCCGCCGTGGTCCAAGCCCGCCATTGGTGGCCTCGTCGTCGGCCTCGTGGGGCTCGTGATCTTCGAACTCGCGGGCCTTGCCTTCCTCGGCGGCGAGTCGCACTTCCACATCTTTGGGACTGGGTACGCTTCGGTGTCGGCCATCCTACGCGGCGAGCCGTTCATGCTGGCCGTGCCGCTGCTGCTGGTCTTGATGATCGGGAAGCCGTTTGCCGCCAGCATCACCATCGGCAGCGGCGGTGGCGGTGGCGTGTTTTCGGCTTCGCTGTTTCAGGGAGCCCTCTACGGAGCGCTCTTCGGGCTGGCCTTCAACGTCATCGCCCCCGGCATCACGGCGCCCGTGGCGGCCTACGCGCTGGTTGGCATGGGCGCCTTCTACGCGGCCACCGGCCGGGCCACGCTGACCACGATCGTGCTCATGTCGGAACTGACCGACGGCTACACCATCGTTTTGCCATTGATGTTTGCCGCCGTGACGGCCGATGCTGTTAGCGTGGGCCTGTCACGCGATTCCATTTACACCGTCCGCCTCACGAAGCGCGGCATCCATTACGAGCA
>JBFJYU010000048.1:0-13289 GCA_041622435.1 Thermoplasmatota archaeon
GCAACAACCGCTGGATGCGCCGCGAACACATCGCCGCCCTCGTCGAGACCGACGAGAAGGGCCGCTACCAGATCGACGGTGGCATGGTGCGCGCCACGTACGCCCACAGCGTCGATGTCAACCTAGACGACCTGCCCGAGGCCGAGGCAGACTGGCTGTACTTCCCCGTCAGCGAGGAAGAGTTGGACATCGTGCTCGAAACCGGCCTGCGCCCCAGCGACCGCAACATGATCCACCTCTCCAGCAGCCCGGAGAAGGCGTACAGCGCCGGCCGCGTGCACATCGGCGACCCCATCATCCTCAAGGTCAACGTCCCCGGCGCCACCGCCACCGGGAACTACATCTTCCGGGCCGGCAAGTCCGTTTACGTCACCGACGCCGTCGAGCCCGAGTTCCTCGAGGAACTCAAGGACGACGACATCATGGCCGACCTGCGCGACCGCTACGGCAGCAGTGCGACGGACGAAGAGGAGTGATCCCGCACCTCGGGGACCTCCTTCCTGCCCTCATCCCCGCCCCTTCGCCTCGCCCGTCAACGTTATGTAAGACCCCCGTGTCGGCGGCGAGTGCCCCTCGGGGCGACAAGGTCTTCGGCCGTTGAAGCCGAAGCAACAACCTGGGCCGTTGGCTTAGTCAGGTACCCCCAAGGACGCGCAAGGGCGCCCTCGGGGTTCGTTCGGCTAAGCCTCACTGGCTGGGAATCGCAAGCGATTCCCGTCCGAGTTGCAGACTCCCGCTCTACAGGCTGCCCACCATTCGCCCCACGCCACTTGCATCCCACCTGGGCCGTTAGCTTAGTCAGGTAGAGCCGCGGACTCTTAATCCGCTGGCCGCCGGTTCGAATCCGGTACGGCCCGCTACGAACGCAGTGAGCGCGGGGCGAACCGGATTCGCCCGAGCGCCGCGCGCGAGGGAGACTCCGAGGTCGTCGCAGACGATCTTGGAGACGAATCCGGTACGGCCCGCCTTCCTCCTCCACTTTTGATCGCGGAAGCGATCCATCGTCAACTCGGTGAGTCGTGGCTTTGTTTGCCTTGGCCAGGCCAGTGGTAGACCGGCTGGTAGACCGGCCACTCCCCGGGGGGGTCCCGTCGGGGGCGGAGCCCCCAGGGGATGGATCCGGTACAGCCCGCTCTCTCCCCTTCTGATCCCCCCAGCCGATCCATCCTGAGGGCACCGAGCTGCCGCGCCGTCGAGCCGGCCAGATCGGTGGGCGCAGCCGATCGATCACTCCTGGAGGCGTTGGGCCGACGCGGCCGGGGCGCGGGGGACCGGGCACCACAGCCCTTATGAGTCGCGGCTTTCCACGCCGGGCCGTGCCAGCAGAGCGGTCGCGTTTCACCCGCAGCGAACTGGGCCTCGTCGCCACGGCGGCCCTGCTCGTGTTCAGTCGCGTGTTTGGCCTAACGCTGGTGATGCCCGGATTTCGGGACTACGCTGGCACGCTGACGGGCAGCCAGGTCCTCGTGGGCACAGCGTTCGGCGCGTATGGCTTGACGTTGGCTCTGATGCAGGTGCCCTTCGGGGTGCTGTCGGACCGCGTGGGTCGCCGGCCGCTCTTGGTCGTCGCGACGCTTTTGTTCGTTTCGGGCAGCGCGTGGGCGGCGCTGGCCGGCTCGATCGAGAGCCTGATCGCCGCCCGATTGGTGCAGGGAATGGGCGCCATCAGTTCCGTGGCCATGGCCATGGTCGGCGAGACGATCCCAAATGAACGGCGTACGACGGCGATGGCCCTCATCGGAGTGCCCGCCGGCATGGCGTTCTTCCTCGGTTTGATGATCGGCCCGTTGCTGTCGCCAAGCATCGGTGTGGACGGGTTGTTTTGGGTGACGGCCGCCATCGGCGTCGCCACAGCCCTGCCGTTGCTGCGCCTTCGCATCGCGGAGCCGGGTGCCACGGGTCCAGCGGCGACGCCCGCACCCGGCGACAAGGCGAGCCTCGGCTTGCCGGTCATCAGCCTGGCCGCAGGCGGGTTCACCATGAACTATGCGCTGATTTCGGTCATGTTCTTCCTGCCCGACCAGTCATGGCAGGCGCTGCTGCCCATGCTGTTTGCGGCACTGGTCATCATGGGCCTGCTCAGCCGGCTGGTCGACCGCGCCGGGTTGACGTGGCAGCCGATCGCCGTGGGAGTGCCGATCCTGGCCGCCGCTGGCGCCGCGTTTGTTGCGGCCCCCTCTGGACCCGGGCTGTACCTGGCGGGTGTGGCGTTCTTCGGCGCCCACGCCACGCTCGCCGCCGTGGTGCCGAGCCAGGTGAGCCGAATCGCCGGACGCAGCGGCGGGCGTGGCCACGGCATCCAGAACATCGTGGCGTACATCGGCACGTTTGTCGCCGGCCCCGTCGCGGGTGCCTTCGCCGCACGCAGCGGCTACGCGTTCGTGATTCTGGGTTGCCTGGCGGCCCTCACCGCCGGCCTGATTGTGCTGGGCATGCGGCAGCCGGCGGCCACTGTGAGCCAGGCCGTCGCGTAGCCGGCCAGCAACCGGCCGGCCCGAACGTTCATATCAGGGTTCGGCTGCGTCGGGAACCGAGCAGTCATGGACACGGCCACGCGCATCCTGATCCTTCGCCGGCTCGGCGTCGTCGTCGTCGCGCTGACGTTCAGCCTGATGGTGGTTGGCTCCTGGGTCAAGGCCACCGGCAGCGGCTTGTCTTGCCCAGATTGGCCGGCTTGCTACGGGCAGTGGCTGCCACCCTTCCCGAGCAGCGAAAACGGCGGCACATGGGAGGGCGAGCCGGTCCACTACACGCAGGCGCAGATCCTGTACGAGTGGGGCCACCGCGCCCTGGCGTCCATCCTGGGCCCCATCGCGTTTGCCTTCGCCCTGATCGCCGTGATGGGCCGCGAGCTGACGCCGGCCCTGCGTTACCTTCCGGGCACGGCGGGCATCGTGCTCGTCATCCAGATCTTCATCGGCGGCGCCACGGTTCTCCAGGGCAACCCGGCGGCCACCACGACGCTCCATCTGGCCACCGCGACCCTGTTCTTCGGTCTCATGGTCGTCTCCGCCGCCATCGCGTTTCTCAAGCCGGTGCCGGTGCGCGAGCCGGTCGTGAAGCGCGAACCCGGCGTCGTCAAACAGGTCTACCCGGGCGAGGTGTCCCGGTGAGCGAGGCGGCGGCCGCCACGGCGGCCAGGTCCGGTTTCGGCCAGTTGGCCAGCGACTTGCTCAACATCAGCAAGCCCCGCATCATTCTGCTTCTGCTCATCGTCGCCTGGGCGGCCATGTTCGCGGCTGTCGGCGGCTTCCCCAAGGCGTCGCTCTTCTGGGCCGTGACCGCCGCTGGCACGCTCAGCACGGCCGCCAGCGGGGCGTTCAACCACGTCATCGAGAAGGACCGCGACGCGCGCATGGGGCGCACCGCCAGCCGGCCGGTCGCCAGCGGCCGGCTCAGCCCCGTCACCGCCAGCCTGTACGCCACGGTGTGCGGTGTCCTCTCGTTCGTTTCCTTGGCCATTGTGGGCGCCTGGCTCGCCGCAGCCCTCACGGTCGGCGCCATCGCCTACTACGTCGTCGTCTACACGGTGTGGCTGAAGCCCACGACGCCCCAGAACATCGTCATCGGTGGCTTCGCCGGCAGCTTCCCCGCCCTGATCGGCTGGGCCGCGGTCACCGGCACCATCGGCCCCACCGCGTGGCTGCTGGCCGCCCTGGTCTTCGCCTGGACTCCCGCCCACTTCTGGAGCCTAGCACTGCTGTACAAGGACGACTACGCCGCGGCCGACTACCCGATGATGCCCAACGTCCGGGGCGAACAGAGCACCCGCCGCCAGGTGGTCCTGTACAGTTTCGTGACCCTGGCCGTCAGCGTCGCCGTTGTCCTGACCCTGGACGGCTTCCGCTGGCTCTACCTCGCCGCCGCCGTCGGCCTCGGCGCGCTGCTGTGCCTGCGCGCGGTCAAGCTGCTGTCGGAGCACACCCCGAAGAAGTACCGCAGCTTCTTCCTGTTCACGATCCAGTACCTCGGCTTCCTGCTCATCGCGCTCATCGTGGACCAGGCGCTGCCGGCGACGCTCGGTTAGAGGTGCTTTCAGGACCCCAGGCGCCACGCGCTTCCAGGCGCCCGGGAGGCAAGGAAGCGGGGCCGAAGGCGGGATGGAGCACCTGCGAGGCTCCGCTGACGCCGCATCACGGGATGCCTGCAAGCGCACCGAGCCGCCACGGGCGGCGCGGGGGCGTTCCTCTCGGCCACCTGGCTCGTCAGGCCCGCTCGACCATCGTGCTGGCCCGCCAGCCGTCCAGCAGTCCCAACGCTGCCGGCCGCCGGCCGTCGGCGCCCGTCCTCCAGAGCGCCTTCGCGGCCCTTCCTAACCGCTGGCTCGCCGCTCAAACGCCGTGGCGCCCTTTGGATTTGAAATCACTTCTAGCCGCGGAAGTACGTGACGACGGGGTCGCGCCAGCCGACGCGGTCCTGGAGCCAGTCGAAGTTGGCGCCGTCGAGGCCCATGTGGAGCAGCAGGGCAATCACCAGGGCCCAGGTGAAGAACTGGTTGAGGAACTTCCAGGCCGGATAGCCCCAGGCGCGGATGATCGGGAGTTGCAGGGCCCCGTTGGCGCCCACGAGGACCATGAAGAGCAGAGCGAGGCCGCCCCACAGCAGCCCGACGCTCCAGTGGTACGTGACTTCCAGCAAGAAGACCACCGTGTGCGCGACGGCCACCACCGTCAACAGGTAGCTGAGGACGATGTGGAACGCCACGCGTCGCCTGGCGCCGCCCACGAGCCGGTCCACGGCGCGCTTGCTGGCCCGACCGAAGGCGCCGCCGCTGACGATGCTGGCCAACAAGGCGAAGGCGGCGGCGTAGCCGAGGCTCTCGCTCCAGTGCAGGACAACGCTGTGGGTGGACTCCGGGGCCGCCTCCACGGGCGCCGCGAGCACTTCGACGCCGCCGCCCAGCCGGATGGGGAGGCTGAGGTTCTGGGTGAACGGCCAGTCGTCGTAGCGCGCCGAGTTGTGGTTGTGCTTGAAGTGGGCGGTGGTGTTGACCAAGACCCGGATGGTCTGGTTGCCCTCCGGGGCCTCGCGCAGGTACAGGGTCCAACCGACGCTGGCGGTCTGGGGCGCGGCCAGGTCCTGGCCGTCCAGCACGCGCAGGGGCCGCGTCTGCTGGCGGGCGCCACCGGTAATGTTGAACCATGCGTCGCCGAGCAGGGAGAAGGCCTGGTCTCGCAAGCACGAACGATCAGCGAGCGGATCGCAGGGCGCCTGCGCCACCTCGGCCAGCCAGACGCCCGAGCGCAGCGTGGACGTGGTGGTGGGTACGCGAAGCGTCTCCGTGCCGCCCCGGCCCGCCTCGTCAATCACCAGGGCGGGGTCGCCACGGGTGTCGGTGGCGGGCGGCCACAGCCGGAGCTCCAGGTTTGGAGCATCGTCGCCGGCGCCCTCGGGGATCAGCCGGATGCGCAGCGCCGTGGCGCCGGCGGGAAGAGGCATCTCCAGCCGCGTGGTTCGCTCCTGGGTGACATTGACGAGGTCGGACGGGTCCAGGGCGTCGAACGTGAGGTTGCCGCGACGCTCGATACCCAGCACGGGCGGCGGGCGGCCGGTAAAGCCGATGTCGGGGGCGTCGGCGAGGTCGATGCGGGCGGAGAGGTCGCGCAGTTCGGCCACCCAGTCATTGCGCACGGTAACGTTGAGTTGCAGGGGGGCGTCGAGGCGCGGCGTCGTGCTGGAGGCACTGATGCTGTACAGGGAGGTGAGCCCCATGCCGATGCCTGAGCCGTGGCAGCGGTAGCAGTTGCTGGGCTCCAGCGCCGTACCCGCTTCCGGCGGCGGGTTTTCGTCGATTTGCGCCACGGCGACGGCGACCATCAGCAAGAGAACCAGCGGCAAGACAAGCCGGCGCTGGCGCCGGGACGGGGGGGCAAGGCGGAGAAGGGGGCCAAGCCGGGAAAGGTCAACCCGGGAGAGGCGGATGAGGTGGGGGAGGAGGATGAGCGGGTGGTTCGCGTCGCCGCGCGGCGCGGAGCCGCCACGGCGCGGCTCGGTTGCGTGGCCGGCGGGGTCCATGGGGGCTCCTTGGCGGTGACTGTTCGTTGAGCGCGTCAGTGGCCGCTAGCGGACCACGATCTTGCCGGTCATGCCCGCGTAGTGGCCGTCGCCGCCCTGGCTGGCGTGGGGCTTGCAGTAGTAGAGGTAGGTGCCGGGGGCGTCGAAGGTGTGACTCCAGGAGTCGCCGCCGTCGATGTCGCCGCTGTCGAAGGAGTCGTCCTCCGCGGTGATCGTGTGGACCACGGCGTCGCTGTTGGTCCAGGTGACCGTCGTGCCCGCAGCCACGGTGACGGTGCCCGGGGCGAAGACGAAGTCCTTCATGTCGATCACCTTGGCTCCGGAAAGGGACAGCGCGTCGTCTTCGCTGGCCGTACACCCGGCCAGGGCAACCGCCATGAGGGCGGTCAGGGCAATGAGCAAACTGGATTTCTTCGTGTGGTTGGTCATGTGGTTTCCTTCCGTTGGATGTCTGGGGGTGAGGTGCACGAGGTCGTTCAGGACACCTGGATCGTGCCGCGCTGCGTCTCGGGGTGGTACTTGCATTCGTACGTGTAGGTGGCCGGCCGCGTGAGCGTGACCTCCACGCTGGCCTCGTCGCCGGCTGCGGCGATGTCCGGGCCGTCAACGACGGTCTCGCCGTCGGGGCCCTTGATGCGTAGGTTATGCATCTGATCGTCGCTGAGTCCGGTGCCGTGGCGGTACACGATGCTCAGCGTTTCGTTGGCCTGGACCGCGAACGTCGGATTGGTCTGCCCGTCGCTGGCCCCTCCAACGCCCTTCCACTGGAAGCCGTCGGCGCCGGAGTGGATCGATTCCAGGGCGACCACGGTCAGGCCCACGCTGATGGCGCCACCCATGCGGGGATGGTGGGGGCAGCCGTACGTGTACGCGCCGGGGCCCGGGGGCGTCCAGGCGAGCGTGGCCTCGTCGCCGGCGGCGGCAACCTCGGGACTCGCGGCGAGCTCCTTGCCGTCCTGGTAGATGGCCAAGGCATGCGCCGTCAGGTCGCCGATGTCGTCGCCGTGGCGCACGGTCAACTGGATTGGCACGCCAACACGCGCTTCCAGGACCGGGTTGAGTTGGCCCGCGGTGTCGCCGTCGACGGATTGCCAGCGCAGGTCCAGTTCCGGCAACGCCGCCGGGTCCTGGGTGGCCAGGTCGTAGTGGCTTACCACGGTGAACACGGGGGGCGGGAGCGGTGCGGATTCGGCCGGCTCGTCCCCGGCGGCATCGTCCGTGACGGGGGCATCGCCAGCATCGCCGGTGTCAGGCAAGTCGACGTCGCCCACCGCCAGCGCGGCGCCTTGGCCAAAGCCGTGATACTTGCAGAGGTACGCAAACAGGCCGTCGCCCGGGGGCAGCCACGTCAGCGCCGCCTCGTCGCCGGGCTCGGTAACATCGTCGCTGTCGGCCAGCGTGGTCCCCTCTTGTGCGATGCGCAGGTTGTGGGGCGCCGTGTCGGCAGCATCCGCGCCGTGAATGATGCGCACCTCGACGGCGAAGCCACGAGGGACAACGAGCACCGGGTTGATTTGGCCGTCCAAGTCGCCGCCGATGGCTTTCCAGTGGAATCCTGTCGCGTCGCTGAAGCCGCTCTCCAGCGTGAAGGTGAGCGAGGGAAGGCTCGCGGCGTCGGGCTCCGATTCGCCGAGGCATCCCCCGAGTAGCGCGGTTGCCGCAGCAAGACCGACCAGGATGGCGAGGCTCCGGGGGTTCATCGGCGCCTCCCGCGAGTCGCCGCCGCCAGGGCCCCGAGGGCCAGGATCACGCCGGGGCCCGGAACCGCACGGCCAGCCTTGGAAGGCTCGCCGACCGCGTCAACCGTGTTGTTCACCGCCGGGAGCGCGACACGCACGGCCGCTGAGTCGGCGCTCAACCCACCGCTGTCGACCACCCGCAGGAGCAGGTGATACGTGGCCCCCGGCTGGAGCCCCTCCACTTGGACGCCCGTCGCCTCGGGGCCGGCGCTGGCCAACACCGTGTCGTCGCCGGGCTCGAAGCCGGCCTGCCGGCTCCCGTGGACCTGGAATTCGACGATGTCGGTCTCCGCGGGGGCCCACGTGGCGTTGATCGCGCCCACGCCAGCCACGGCCGCCTCCAGCACCGGCGCGCCGGGAGCGACGTTGATTTCTTGGCTCGTGGCCGCGGCCAGGTTCCACAGATCCGCCTGGTCGGGCTGGCTGTTGCTGTTGACCGAGTTGACGGCAAGGTAGAACCGCACCTCGCCGGCGCCAGCCGGTGGAGCCATCCAGTCCACGCGCCAGGATTTCGAATCCGGCGTCCGGTGGGTGGCCTCGCCGGCCACGCCGCCAAACGAATCGGCTGTGGTGATCTGGACGTTGGCCTCGTCGCCGGGAACCGACAGGGTTCCCGCCGAAGCGTTGAGATTGAACCCGGCACCCAGGTACGGCGGACCGCCCTCGACGCTGATGCTGAGGGCGAAGACCTGTCCTGGCTCGTACGCCTCAGGGACGCCCTCCAGCAGGGCCGCGACCGCCAGGTTGCCGGCCACGCCATCCCAGGCGACGCCCCCGCCGTGGCAGGTGCAGCCACCCTCGGCGCGGCCGCTCACGCCATCCATCCGGGCGCCGGACGGCAGCACCAGCATGGTGGCCACCACGGCGGCCAGCAACAGCGTAGAGCCACGGGCCGGGGAAGCGCCGAGCCGGATCCGGGAAAGTTTTGGCACAACCATGGGCGCCTACTCCCTGCGGCGGTACGCGACCCATCCGGCCGCCCCGATGGCTGCGAGGGCGACGCCCACGGCGAGGCTGGGAAGCCCCTTCGAATCGCTGGCGCCGATCTGCGCCAGCGGCGAGGTCGATTCGCCTCCGGCGTCGTTGCGCACCTCCACCTTCAAGGCCTCCACGGGGGAGTAATCGCGGCCGTCGTAGGAGCGGAACCGAAGCGTGTGCGGGCCGTCAGGCACGTCGCGGGTGTCCCACACGTAGCGCCAGTCCAGCAGGCCACCGAGGGTTGTCCATTCGCCGTCGTCCACCCGGACCTGCACCGCCTGGACCATCTCGCGGCCCTCGAAGTTGTCCGCGCGGCCCATCACGACCACGTTGCCCGCGACCACCGCCCCGTCCACGAGGCTGTCAACGAAGATGTCGGGGGGCGTGTTGGCAACCGGGTCGCCGGCGATGTAGAGCCAGGGCACCATTCCGGTGTAGGCCTCGGGGACGATGTGGTCGTGCATGAACCAGTGGCCGGGGTTGCCGGCGGTCATGTGTGTCTCGATGGAGTCGCCGGGGCCGAGCAGCCAGGTGTCGTCGGTTTGCAGGGGCTTCTTTTCGCGACTGGTCTTGTCAATCACGTCGAACCAGTGGGCGTGGACGTGCCAGTCGTGCATTTCATCGCCCAGGTTCACCACGCGCATGATGATGCGCTCGTTGGGCTGCACGGGCCCGACGATGTAGGGGTCGTTCCAGGCGCGGTAGTTGGCCATGTGGATCTTGCCCGTGGCCGCCGGCGTGTAGCCGGAGGTGGTGACGGCGGTCGGGTACTCGGACGTGATCGGGTGACCGGCGGGGGCCGTCAGGGGCGCCGTGACCGGCAGCGCGGCCGGAGACACCTCGGTGATGAAGACAACGTCCTCGTAATACTCCCTGCCCCGGTCGTCCCACACGCGCGCCTTTGTGTTGCCGTTGAGGTCGTCCATGGGCATCTCCTCCCAGGTCCAACCCTTGGGGTAGACGATGAACATGCCAAACAGGCCGCGCTCGATGTGGTCGGTGGCCATCCACACATGACAGTGGTAGATGAACTGGCCCGGCGTGTCGGCGAAGAACGTGTACGTGTAGCTCTGACCGGGGTCTGCCACGTCGCGATCGTGCCGGGGCGCGTACGGGCCGCCGGTGGGGTTGACCTCCACGGGGTAGGGGTTGTGCTGGTGGGGCACGAAGGGGAACGGCGCCGTATCGCTGCTGCCGTCGCTGCCAATCAGGTTGCCCCGGAAGTGGGTGTGCAGGCTGTGGGTCTGGGAGTGGCCGTTGACCAGCGTGATCTCCACGCGGGTGCCCTCCTCAACCCGGACAATGGTGCCCGGCGCGTGGCCGTTGTACGTCCAAATCTCGACGGGGACGCCCAAGACCTCGATTTCTCGCGTGGAAACCTCGAATTGCATGCGCAAAACGGGCACCGCGCCGGTCACCAAGTCCTCAACATCGGGTTCCGTGGCGGCCTGCTCCTCGGGCGCCTGGCGCGTCTCAGGCGCGGCCACCGGCTGCAGCGCATGATGCGCCGCCGGCGAGCCCGTCAAGGGGTCACCTTTCTTGTCGGTGATCAGAATTGGGGCGTCCGAAAAGGCCTCGGGGAGCGCGTCGTCAAGGTCGATGCCGGCCACGGCGGGCGTGTCGTCCGGTTCGAAACCAGCGCCCACGGCGGCAGCCGTCGAGGCAAGGACGAGGATGAGGATCGCCAGGCCAGAAATGCGGGACGAATCGGCGCCGGGGTGCTGTGGGCTTGCCATGGCGATCACCAATCCGGTCACGAACTTGGACCGTGCCTTGGCAAACTGCCCAGACTGCGAAGGTGCCGGCCAAAAGGCGCCCCCGGGGTGGTTCTCATGGAGGAGAATTGTCCGCACCCCCCTTATCCAACAGATTGCCTGGCCTTCTGGGTTCGACTGTGGAGACCAGGAAATTGCAGCAAATCGGCGGCGGGGCATCCTACGCCGTCTCGTTGCCCAAGCATTGGGTGGAAACCCATAGCCTGCAGGCGGGCGACGAGATTTGCATCGACAGCCAAAGCAACGGCGAGCTGCGGGTGTTGGCGGCGGGCAACCGGCTGGCGCCCCGTCGCAAGCGCACCATCCGCGTGGATTCCGTGGACGCGGACGAGATTCTTCGCACCTTGCTGGCCGCCTACGCTGCCGGGTTCGACACGGCGATCGTCGAATACAAGGGCAACGACCCGCAACCGGTGCGCACCGCCACCGGGGACGCTTGCGCCCGCCTGCACGGCGTGCAGATCGTGGAGGAGGAGCCGGGCCGCGTGGTGCTGGAGGACCTGTCGGGAACGGCGGGCTTGTGCCAGGACAAGGCGCTGCGGCGGATGCAGGCGATCGCGGTGCAAATGCTGGCCAACGTGGCCCGCATGCTGGACGGCGGCCAAGACGCGATTTTCAGGGAGAACGAGCGCTACGAGGCCGAAATCGATCGGTTGCTGCTGTTCCTGCTAAAACAGTACACGGCCACGGCGACGCGGGCAGGCACCGCGGGCCCGGGCGTCCCGCACCCGGGCTTGGCCTTGTACGGCATGTACGTGGCGCGCTACCTGGAGCGCGTGGGCGACTACGCGATGCGGCTGGCTGGCATGGTTCAGGCCATGGGCGGCGTGCTGCAACCCGACCTGAGCCAGCCCATGCGGGACGGCATCCGGGACGTGAGCGACATGCTCAACACGGCGCTGCGCGCCTTCAACAGCGGCGATCAGCGCGCCGCTAACCAGGCGATCCGCAGCGCCCAGGCGTTCTCGCCAACGACGGTGCGCGAGTCGGTGATCGACGTGTTCACGTCGCCTCGGTCCAAGCCCCAGTTGCCATCGTGCATGCAGTGCCTGCGCTTCTCGTCGCTGATGGAGGCCATGGAACGGGTTGCCAACTTGGCCAAGAGCATCGCCGAGACCGCCATTGACGCGGCCATGCTGCGCCTCGCCGACGAGGATTTGGTGCTGCAAACGTAGCATTCGGCGGGCCCGGGCGCGGGCGGTTCGTCCAAGCGGCTGTAAAGCCGAACACGCTAGCCACCGGCCATGGAGCGGACGCGCCATCGCACGCGGGCGGAGCCACGGCAATGGCCGGCCGGCCGCAGCGTCACCGCCGGGGGCCGCTCTCCGGCACGTCGAGGCGTGGGCTGGATGGGGTTCGCCGTACTGGGCACCCTGGTCGCCGTTGTGGCCGCGTCGCTTCCGGTGGCGGCCCACGACCCCGGCATGACCGGGATCGTCCTCGATGTCGGCGCCGACGCGGTCACGGGGGAGTTCCAACTGCCCTTGAAGCAGCTCGGCGACGCGCTGGGCCTCGATCTGGAAGGCCATCCCGACAGGGTCATCCCGGACCACGGGGCCTACCTCACCGGGTACGTAACCAACAACACGGCGGTGACGGGGGCCGGCAACTGGACGGTCGCCTTCGGCCCGCCGGAGGTTCGCGCCATCGAGGGATTGGACCACCTCGTCTTCGCCGTTACCTTCACGCCGGCGGCGGGCCTTGAGCCCTTCACGCTGCGCTACGACGCGGTCGTTGAGGCGGACGCCACGCACGAAGTCCTCGTGACCGCAGGCTATGCGGGCGCCGAGCGCGTTCCCGTCGCGCTGTTCAACCAGTACCTTCGCTCGGTGCAGATCGATCCCGCTGACCTGCCCACGCACGCGTTTGGCACCATGGTTCGCTTCGGCTTCGATCACGTTCGCGAGGGCGCCGACCACCTGTTGTTCCTGTTGGTCCTGCTGCTGCCCGCGCCGCTGATTGCGGTGGGGCGCACCTGGAGCCCCTCCACCAGCGCCGTCCGGCCGTTCTGGCGCCTGCTGCACGTCGTGACGGCCTTCACCATCGGCCACTCCATCACCCTCATCGCCTCCGCCCTGGGCTGGGTGAACGCACCCGCCCGCCCGGTCGAAGTACTCATTGCCGTCTCGGTCGCCGTCGGCGCCATCCACGCCATCCGGCCCCTCATCCGCGGCGGCGAGCCCCTCATCGCCGGCACCTTCGGACTCGTGCACGGCCTCGCCTTCGCCGGCCTGCTATCGGCGTACAACCTCGGAACCAGCGCGTCCATCACGAGCCTTCTGGGCTTCAACATCGGCGTCGAACTCGCACAACTCGCCGCCGTCGCACTCGTCTTCCCGTCACTCTGGCTCCTCAGCCGAACCGCCGCATACCCCCGCGTGCGCGTCGGCGGCGGCGCCCTCGCCCTTGTGGTCGCGACCGCATGGGCCCTTGACCGGCTAGGCCTGCTGGACAACCCGCTTGCCGGAGCCGAGGCGTGGATCGTGGGGAACCCGCTCCTCGTGGCCGGCGCCTTGGCCTCGGCCGCAGCCATAGCGTGGTTCACCCTCGACGCGCCAAGCGGAGCGACACCCGTCGCGGACGACGAACGGGACTAGGCCCCAAGCAACGCGTCCAACGCCTGCGCCACGCCCGGCTCCATGACGTGCACCGCCACATGCTGCGCCGTGTGTTCGCGCAACTCTGCGGGGGTGCCGGCCAAGATCGGGAAGGTCCCGTAATGCATTGGAATGACGTGTTCGACGCCGAGCAATTCGATCGCCTTCGCCGCCTCGCGGGGGCC
>JBFJYU010000049.1:0-13116 GCA_041622435.1 Thermoplasmatota archaeon
CCGGCGGCGCCCGCGCCCGTCAGCGATCCGGTTGGGCCCAACGAAGACGCCGAACCCACGAAGACCGATATCCGCCTCGCGGCGCCCGGCTTGGAAACCACGGCCGCCTCCAACCAGCAGGGCCCCACCCCCGCCCCCGCCAACCTTGAGGCCAGCGTCGCCTGGAGCCCGATGGACACGATGGACGAGCTCGCGCAGGAACTGGACGACGCCATCCCCCAGCTCAGAGCAAGCCTGAACGGATGCGGCCTCCCGTTGTCCAGCCCGTGCGCCGGAGGCGGCCAGGGTGACCCGTCCAGCACGGGGAGCGCCGCCGGATTGAACGCCGCGCCGAGCGACCCGTCGACCGACGAAGAGCCAGCGGACCAAGAGGCCGACGAACCGGACTCCGCCGCCGCGCCGACGCCAGAGCCCGTCCACCAGACCCACGTCGCCACCGACAGCAACACCGCGCCGGCAACGGTTGCCTCAGGCGTCCCGACCTCGCCCTGGCCCATGGGGCTGGCCCTCATGGCCGTGGCGCTCGCAGGCCTGGCGGGCGCAGGCATCGCCGTGGCGGCCAGCAGAACCCGGCCCGACCCGACGCGCGCCGACTAACACCCGGCAAGCGACTCGTTGCGGCGCCGTTGACTCCACCTTTTCCCGTTCGACCATGTTCCTTTAATATTCGCTCCGGGCGTTTGGCTTCGATGCGTCGAACCATCATTGCCGTGATGCTTGTTGGTGCCCTGCTTGCCGGGGGACCGAACGCCGTTGCCATCGGCGACACCAGCGCCCTGGCGCCCGCCCTGGACGTCCTGCCCGAAACCGGGCTGGATGTGGCCACCGTGCTGGGCGACCCTCTCGCTCCCGTGGAGCAGGTGACCGCCAACCCCCTCGTTGAGGCCGCCCTCAACACCGTTCACGAGGCCCTCGAATGCCGCGCAGCCGTGCGCATCGACCTGACCTGGTGGGGCGGCATCGACACCGCCTCCGAGCGCAAGGGCCTGAACTTCATCCTGCCCCAGGCCATCTCCGCCGGCACGCAACGGATCGAGGCGCCCATCTACGAAACGGTCACCAAAGTGGTGTGGGAACCCACGGGCGCCCTGCGCACCGTGCAGCAAATCCCGCTCCTCGGCGGCCTGCTCAGCCAGGTGCTCGAACCGGTCCTCGAACCCGTCACCAAAACCACGACCACCCTCGTCGAAGTGCGCGAAGTGCTGCAACCAGTCTTCCAACGCGCGGACTTCGCCGTCACCGTCGACTGGTTCGAAACGCGCGTCGAGTGGACCGGCCACCGGGAAGTCCACTACCTCACGCTGCCCGCCGGCTCCGCCGCACTGGCCTCCGGCGACGGCACCCTCGTCCAAATCTGCGATCCCGACACCGTGTTGCTCACGGCCACGCCCTGGCCCGACGCGAGCGGCTACGACCGATTCTCCGTGTTCCGACAGCCCGCCATCGCGTGGTACACCGAAATTCTCAGCCTCGACGTGCGCCTTGCGCAGGAGGAGGATTACGAGAGCCTCGAGGTTCGCTCCTGGGGCCTGGACGCGCCGCCCAGCGCGGTTGTCTCAGCCGTCACCCGGGGCTGCGACGGCGTGTCCGTGTCGGACGCCGACTTCGACGAGCAGAACACGGCCCGCGCCGCACACACCGGCGACACCGCCAGCGACACGGGGCTCCCGGGCGACGACGCCTCCACCCATGGCACCGGCGCCGGCACGCAGGTCCAGGTCCCAACCGCGACAGGCATGATTCTCGCCACCCTGGCCGCCTCGGCACTCGCCCTCGTCGGCGCCGCCGGCCGGTTCGTCTGGCTGCGACGCCCGTAGGCACCCCAGAAACGACCCCCACTCACCCCCCTTTGCCGCTACGGGGTCCAGTACTCGAACCGGACGTCAAACTCCTGCTCGAAAACCGGTGCGCTGTCCACCGGCTCGACGCGGAACCGAATGTCCCCCAACGACAGCAACGGCACGTCCCAGCCGATCAGGACCGGCGACGTGCCCGCGGCCTCCGTCACAACCCTCCAGGTGCCGGAGTCGTTGGTCTCAATGATCAGGCGCAACTCGGAGGCGCCCCCGTACGTGGCAGCATCCCAGACCAGCTCGCCGGCCACGAACTGCGTGCCCGAGGGCAACGTCATGTCGCCGCGGTCGTCGGCCATCACCGGGAAACCCGGATAACCCCGGAACGTGCCATGCGCCGACTCCGAACCCAACTGGATTGGAGGGGCATCGCCAAACAGGCCGCTGGAGCCATCGTCGGTGTACGCAACCACAACAACCACGACCAGCATCGCCACGGCGAACGCGAGGATCATCACCGCCGGCTTGGCGCCGCCGGCCCCGGCCTGCGCGCCCTGGGCCTGCTGGGCCACCAGGGGCTCGGCGGAACCGCCAACGTGCACGTCCGACTGCTGCTGGACCTTGTCGCGGCGGGCCTGCCCGCCAACGACGAAGGCAATCCCCACCACCGCAACGATGAGACCAAGCAGCATCCCGACGCCGCCGCCGATGACCAGGCCTTGGTTCATTTCGGACTCGTCGTCAGACGCAAACAGACCCTGCTCCTGGTTCTGGTCTTCCTCGGCCAATCCATAAAGGAGGGCCACAACGCCGGCCACCAGTACGACGACTCCAGCAATAATCAAAACACCGCCACTGAAACGAGCAACTCCACCTGCCATCGGGATTCTCCTCGACTGCCGAGAAGGCCGCCATTAATAGCAACTTCGTCAAAATCGACGTTTTTGAAAAGCAAGGTCCAACGGCACGCGCCGGCGCGCGGTGCAGGCGCCGGGACCGAGCGACGCCGACCGCATCCACGGGATGAACGCGAACGCCCGGCGTGGGCCAATCGCAGTCAAAGAAAGGGGAGAGAAAGGGAAAGAGAGTTGACTCGCGCACATTCGTGCGCAGAGCGATCCCAAGGCAGCCTTAGCGGGCCGACTTGGCGACGCGCTCAAGGTCTTCCTTCTTGGAAACCGCGAAGGACGACTGGTCCGCCTTGGACGCCTTGATGATCTCGTCGGCCAGGCAGTGCGCGGCCGGCTTGGTGCTCTTGTGGGAGCCAGCCAGACCGCCCATGGCGATGTTGCGCAGGGCAATGTCGAGGCGGCGCATGGGAGCGACGTCGACCGCCTTGGGGACGTTGATGCCACCGTAGCGCAGCCGGGTGACCTCTTCGCGGGGCGCCGAGTTCTCGATGGCCTTCACCAGGATCTGGATCGGGTTCTCGCTGGTCTTGTCGGCGACGCGATCGAAGGCGTCCTCAACGACGGCGTAGGCCTTGCCCTTCTTGCCGTTGTAGACCTCGGAGCGCATGACGTTGTTGATCAGGCGCTCGACGACGTTGGTCTTCTGCTTCGCGAAGCGCTTGTTGGCGTGCCGGGCACTGGAGTGCGGCAGGCCGATCAGCGTCAGCTTGATGTAGCGGGCCAGGCCGGGGTCGCGGATCTCCACGCCGTCGGCCTCGTACTTGCCAAACAGGGGCGTGGCAGGCAACTCGACCTCGGGAACCTCGGGCTCAGGCGTCTCCTCGGCCGCGATGGCGGCGAGCTCGTCCTCGGACTGGACGGTGGTTTCAGCAATCTCATCTACCATCGTCATCACCTCATCGGTTTCTCGATCTTGCCCTTGACGAGCATGTCGAGAGAGACGTTGTTCACCTTGATCACCTTGAAGCGGACACCAGGAATGTCACCGTACGACCGACCCATGCGGCCGCCGATACCCTCGATCATCACTTCGTCGTGCTCGTCGATGTAGTTGATGGCACCGTCGCCCACCGCGAACGCGGTGATCTGGCGGCCGTTGCGGATCAACTGGACCTTGACACACTTGCGAATGGCGGAGTTGGGCTGCTTGGCCTCGATTCCGACCTTCTCGACGACGATGCCGCGGGCTTGCGGGATGCCTCCGAGCGGGTCAGCCTTCTCCTTCAGGCGCAGGGTGCGGCGCTTGTAATAGCGGTCAGACCAGCGGAACTTCTGGCGATCGTTCGCCAGCTTCCGTGCTGCATTGATTCCGGTTGCGATGGGGATTCCTCCTTGTTGTGGGGATCGTCCACGTCACTTCCAGACCAGGCCAGCCGCCAAGCTTCCGGTCCGTGGGCCACGCGGGGCCGGGCCCCTTTAGGGGCTCGGCTCGATGAGGCGCCCACACAGGGAGCCATTCTTAAGGTTGATGGGCGGCCCAGGAGGGTCGCCGGCGCGGCCGAGTGGACGCAAAACAGCAAAGAAGCGGGGAAAAGCCGAGGGGGAAGGGGAAGGGGCGTGAAACCCTACAGGTCCGCGATCACGAGGTTGACGCTAGAGGTTCCAATGTGGATGTGGAACTCGTCGTACTCGCTGATGGAGGACGTGGCGGTGAAGCTGACCGGGCCGTCGCCCTCAATGGGGAACTGTTCGGTGTGGGTCTTTTCGCCGGTGTCGGCGTCGACGCTGACCAACCAGCCGTTGAACGTGGCGCCGCCGGGGATGGCGGGCAGGCCAGCGATCTCCAGATCCAGCTTCTTGCCAGACCAACTGCCGCTGACGCTTGCCATGGTCAACGTGTCGTTGACGGTGAAGGTCTGCGTGCCGGCCGTGTTGGCCGCGGTGGCGATGGTGACGGCACCCATTCGAATGGCGACACTCTCGAAGGAGCTTAGATCCTCTTCGAAGGTGGCGTTGAGGTTGTACATGCCGCCCTCGTCGGCCAGGGCGCCGATTTCGCGCTCTTCACCTGTTGCGTTGACGTACACCAGCGTGTAGCCGTCCGCGCTGGGCGCGGGGATGCTCATGATGTGGGCGCTGATGGTGCTCATGGCGGGCTGGCAGGTGGGCTGACCCGCAGCTTGGGCCAGGGGGTCGGGGTTGCAGCCGACGACGTCGTCGATGGGCTGGCCCGTAGCGTACGGGTTCTCGGCTTCCTGGTATTCGAGGGTAATTTCGCCGTCGACCATGAGGCCGCTGCGGACATTGGATAGGTCCCCGCTGGGGGGATCGTCAGAGCAACCGGCCAGGGCAATGGCCAGCACGCTGAGCGCGACAAGAATGGTCTTGGCGTTCATGTGAACCTGGAGCGGCCGATTTTGGGGGCTGCTTATGGGCTTTCTGGCTGTTCGGTTTTGATTTGACCCATCGGCCAGGGCGCAAAACGCGCACGGGTCCGCCGCCGCGCACGCGCCACAATCCTGATAACGGCGGGCGGCGAGGCAGTAGCATGACTCAAGTGACCATGTACACCACGACCTGGTGCCCGTACTGCGTTCGGGCCAAGAACCTGCTCGGCCGCAAGGGCGTACCCGTCGCGGAGATCAACATCGAGGAGGTCGATGGCGCCCGCGACGAGATGGTCGCCCGCAGCGGCCGCATGACGGTGCCGCAGATCTTCATCGGCGACCAGCACGTTGGCGGCTGCGACGACCTGTACGCGCTGGAGTCGCAGGGTCGGCTGGATCCGCTGCTCGGGTAGGCCCCACCGTGGCGGTGTGCAGCGCGGCGACACGGTCATGGGCGGGCCCGCGGCGCCTCGGGGCGGCTAGGACCCGCTAGAACGTCGGGAGCAACCCTTTCGCGCGGCTGTGCAAGCACAGCCGCGGTCTGGGTTCAATTCCTCCCTAGAAGGTCGGAAGTAAACCCATCTTCCGCTTGAACGACTGCACGGTGTTCTGGAGCAGGACCGTGATGGTCATCGGCCCCACTCCCCCCGGCACCGGAGTCACCCAGGCGGCCTTGTCCCAAACGTCCGCGGCGGCGTCGCCGGTCAGGCTGCCGTCGGCGCGGCGGATCATGGACACGTCAATGACGACGGCGCCGTCCTTGATGTGGTCGGCGGTGATGAGGCCCTCGACGCCAGTGGCCGTCACGACGACGTCGGCGCGGCGCGTATGCGCAGCCAGGTCGCGCGTGTACTGGTGGCACACCGTCACCGTCGCGTTGCGGTTGATGAGCAGCGCAGCCAGGGGCTTGCCGACGATGTTGGAGTGGTTGACGATCACCACTTCGGCCCCTTCCAGCTCCACGCCGGCCTCTTCGAGCAGGAGCAGGATGCCGCTTGGCGTGCACGGCGCCAGGGTTTCGTCGCCGATCAGGGCGTGGCCGACGGTTTGCGGATGGAAGGCGTCGACGTCCTTGTAGGGACTGATCGCCGCGATGATGCGGTGCTCGTCGATGTGCGCCGGCAGCGGCATCTGCACGAGAATCCCGTTGACATCGGCGTCCTTGTTGAGCTTCTCGATGAGGCCCACCAAGGCGTCCTCGCTGGTTTCGGCCGGCAGGGTGTGGTTGGTGCTGGCGATTCCAGCCCGCTCGCACGCCTGGTGCTTGCGCCGCACGTAGATCTGGCTCGCCGGGTCCTCGCCGACCAGGATGACGGCGAGCCCTGGCGCTTTGCCGAACTCGCCGCGCAGCCGAGCCACCTCTTCCTGGATCTCGCCCTGCAGGCGCTTGGACAGCGCGCGGCCGTCCAGCCTCTTGGCGCTCACGGGGCCGGCCACAAGGCCCCTCTTCATGACCCTGCCGTCGGCGGGGCCACACGCGTCGAGCCGGTCATGGCGCATTCGGCGCGGCCCGCAATCGCCGCCCCACCCGCTCGCCTCGGCGAGGGGCAAGCGGCGCTCGCGCGCCCCTTGGGACCACTTATCGGCGCGTCCTTTTCATGCACAAAATGACGCCACCTTGCGCCCTAACAAAACGAAACCACATTCCGAATTTTTAGCGCTAGAAGAGTTACAATGCGCCACCCTGAATATGGCGCGGTGTTTTTGGGCGGCTGGACGCAGGGTGGCGGACATCGATGCAGGCCTAGGCACGTCCCCTGAGCCAAAACCTTGGCGTTGAAACAATGAACAAATCAGCGACGCTTTTCGCAGCCACCGTGCTCGCCGCGTTTGCCCTGGCGATGGCCGTGACGCCTACGGCCAGCGCCCACGACTGCTACGAGCTGCTGCCCGGCGGCCTATCGTGCGGCCAGTGCCTCAACAACAATCACGAGGGATCCCACCGGTTCGGAATCCCCACGTTGACCTGGTGCTCGTCCAGCCCCTGCGACACGGCGGCGGCGTTCATGCAGCGGGACGACGCGGAGCTCGGCCTCGGCTTGGTCTGCTAGCGTGAAAACCATGGCTTTACCTCCTTGCCCCCTTGACGCCCAGGAGGCGAAAAAACGTGACTAAAATTCCTCGCGGTGCCGCGGCTTGCCTGGCAGTGGTTCTGTTGGCCGGATGCATGGCACAAGAAACGGCGAACAATTCGTCCCTAGACGGCCAAAAAGCGGCCCTTCCCGACCCGATTCATCGGGAGATTGGAATTGGCCAGGGAATGGATGGCATATTTGCTCCAATCGTCGGAAGCTGCCAATTGCAGCCGTGGTGTTTTTCCTACCCCTTCAACACCACCGGCCTTGACGCCGTGAACGTTGCGGCGACCCTGATCTGGGGGCTGCAGGCCAGCGATTTCGACTTGGTCATCTGGCAGGGCGATGCCGAGGTGGCTCGCGCCGCCAGCCATTCGCCGGGAACCGAGGAGCACCTGCATCTGACGGTGGGGCCGGGCGAGTACGAAGTGCAGGTAATTCCATACCTGGTGCCGCGCGACGACGCCACGCTTGATGTGACGTTCGCGCTCGGCGATGCGTGAGGCGCCCGCTTCGGGGGAGGACTCCCTTGGTGGGCAAGCGGGCCAGGGGGCGGGAGCCCGGAGGCATGATTCGCCCAGCCACTGGACGACCCCGCACGACCCGACGCCCCTGGACCCCCAAAGCCTGTTCTCACCCGGCGGAATGTCCTTGGTGCCAACCGCCGACGGGCACCCGTGATGCGCAGGTCCACTGGCGGCATGGTCGCCCGACTGGCTACGCTGGCGGTTGCCGCGTGGGCCGGAGCGGCGTGGCGACCCGTTCCCCCGCCGACGCACGGCCAACGGGTGTTGCTCTACGACGCCGACTGCGCGATGTGCCAGCGCTGGCGCGATTGGGCGGTCATGCACGGCGCTTGGCACACGATCCGCTTTGAGGCCTGCCTCCACGAGGGCAACCTGCGCCACATGGCCGGCATCAACGACGAGGACTGCCAGCGCGCCGCGTTTCTGGTGGAAGGGCCGGACGCCGAGGGGAACATGCAGGTCTCCCAGGGCGCGGCGGCCATCGCCGGTGTGCTGGCCACGCTGCCCAATCCCGGCAACCTGATTTGGCGCATGGCCGCCATGGCCTACCCCATGCCGGGGGTGCGCTCCGCAGCGGACGCATGTTACGATTGGCTGGCGCGCAACCGGCACCGGGTCGGCCCGCGCCGAAGCCCCCCGAAATCGTAGCCCGCATATGCTCAACCCGGCTGGGTCCGCCCACCGACCACCTATAAATTTTAACTAAGGCCTGGCCTCGTTTCGGTCGTGCCCCAGTGGAGTGTAGCATGAGCCGGTCACTGCCGGCGATCCTCGTGGCAGCCCTGAGCGTGACCTGGGCCCTCAACCTGGCCATCACCACGGTGGCGCCGGCGGGGCCCGAGCTGTACCCGATGACGGCGTGGCCCATGTTTTCCCACGCACTGCCGGAACACGTGATCACGTACGAGCTCTGGGTTCAGCCGACGCCCGACGCGACGTGGGTGGCGCTGCCCGCGTCGCTGGCCTTCGATCCGGAGCACGAACTGGACCCCAACGACACCGGCACGATCATGGGGGCCATCGCTGGCGGGTACCGGCGCGGCTGCGCCGACGACGTGCTGACCGGCCAATGCCCGGGGCAGCCAAGGCCAGGCTGGCGGTTGCCCGGCGACCTCGCCGAGCGCTGGCCCGCCGTGGCCGCCGCCCGGCTCGGCCTTGACGCCACGCCGCAGGCGCTGGCCCTGACGGTGGTGAAGACTCCTGTGGACGGCGGTGCGCCGGACAACGACGTGCTGTTCACCCACATCCCGACGGAGGGCCCCAGCGTGCGGGACGGAGAGGTCCTGTGACCGACGCGACGGACCTGGGCCGCCTGCGCGTTTTCGGCGGGCTGCGCATCGCCTTCGCGTTCATCTGGCTCTCCAACCTGGCGCTCTTGGCCGGGCGCATCTGGCAGTTTGGCAGCGTCCCCGAGGGCGTTTGGCACCCGCAGTCGGTCGCGCTCCTGTTCGGCGAGATGCCCGCGCGCTCGTACGTCGGACTGCTCTGGTGGCTGGCCGCCGGCAGCACCTTGATGGTTGGCCTGGGCCTGTTCACCCGGCCGGCCTCCGCGGTTTGCCTGGTCGCCAGCACGTTCCTGGCCTCGACGCTGTTCTCCGTTGGCAAGCTCATCCACTCCAGCCAGGTTCTCGTTCTCTTCGTGGCCATCATGGCCTTCAGTGACTGGGGCAACGCCGTCAGCCTCGACGCGTGGCGTGCGCGGCGCCAGGGCCGGCCGTTGCCGTTGTCGCGCGCCACCCACCCAGGCTGGCCGATGCGGGTTTCCATTTTCATGCTGGGTTTGTTGTACCTGGCCTCTGGCTTCATCAAGGTCGTGCGCGGCAACTTCCTGGAG
Source organism: Thermoplasmatota archaeon (assembly GCA_041622435.1). Taxonomy (GTDB): domain Archaea; phylum Thermoplasmatota; class E2; order JACPAO01; family JAHFTW01; genus JBFJVP01. The sequence goes on from JBFJYU010000049.1 coordinate 9,468, forward strand.
CGCGGTAACCTGGCGGCATTCATCCAGTTGCGCGCCGAGGAGCGCGTGGCCCGTGGGGGCGACGCCTCACCCGTGGTCGATGCGATCGTGGACTGGCTGGTGGCCCACCCGGACGCCACCCAGTTGCTGGCGTGGGGTGCCTTGGCGCTCGAATTCGGTTTCCTGGCGGCCCTGTTGTCGCCGCGCATCCGGCTGGCCGCGTTGGCGGCCGCCATCTCGTTCCACGGCGCCATTGGCACGATGACGGATCTCACGTTCTACCCCAACGTGTACCTGTTGTACGCGCTGCTGGCCGCCAGCGCGCTGCTGGTGTTCCGGCACCGCATGCCGGCGCTGGCCCGCTGGTTGCCCCGGGAGCGGCCGAATTCGACCGCGGCGCCGCCGCTGTTGCCGGTGATGGGCTGGATGGCCGCAGCGTTCGTCGCACTCATGATTGCCCAGCGCACGATGGCGGGCAGCGGCGACTTGGGAAGCCAGGTCGCCGGCGCCACGCTACAGGCCATCCTGCCGTCGATTGTGCGGCCGGCCCTGTTCCCGGTGTCGCTCGTCGTGGGCGGTCTCGCCATGGCCGCCGCGATCGCCTGGCTCGCCCGGGACGCCTGGCGCGTCGTCGTCGATCGCGGGGAGCCCCTGGAGCGGACCCTCCTCTACGATCAGGACTGCGGCTTCTGCCAACAATGGGTCCGCTGGTGCGAACGCCGCGGCGGGGCCGAGCGGGTGCGGTTCTCTCCGTGCCAGGCGGAGTCCGACTTGCGCGAGCAGGCGGACATCGGCCTGGACGACTGCGCGCACGCCGCGTATCTGGTTGAGCGGGACGAGAACGGCGCCGTCGTGGGTCGCCACCGGGGCGCCGGCGCCGTCAACGGCGTGTTCGCCAACATCCCTGGCTGGCGCAACGCGCCGCTTCGGGCGTTCGGACTCGTGTACCGCCTCAACGGCGTCCGGCACGCCGAGGACCTGGTCTACGGGTGGGTCGCGGCGAACCGGCACCGTCTCGGCTCGACCACCTGCGCCATGCCCGAGGCCCCGGCCGGCGACGACGGCGCGCCGCGTCCTTGAAGGAGGAGGCGGGCCTGCCGCCAGCCGTGCAAGGCCGCATCGTCCTGTGGGACCTCGACGGAACGCTCCTCGACCCCAACGGCAGCATCCGCGGCACGTTGAACCACGTCGTCGTTGAGGCGGGTTTCGAGGCGTTTGGCCCGGGCGACGTTCTCATCGGCATGCCGCTGCGCGAGATCCTGCGTCTGCGAACGTCGGAAACGGCGCGCATTGAGGCGATGGTCCAGCGCTACCGCGAGGTCTTCACGGGGCAGGGCTGGCGGGCCGTCCGCTTCTACCCGGGCATGCGGGAATTGATCGCTCACCTGCACGCTTCGGGTGTGCGCCAGGCGATCGTCACGACCAAGGGGGAGCAGGAGGCGATCCAATTGCTCGACGATCTCGGCATCCTGGGCCTCTTTGACACCGTGGTCGGCGACGACGACGTGCGGGCGCTCAAGCCGGACCCGGCCCCCGTTGTGGCCGCGTGCGGCCGGCTGGGCGAGCGCCCGAGCGCCGCGACCATGGTCGGGGACACCGTTTACGACATCGCGGCGGCCAAGTCGGCGGGGGCCCGCGCCGTCGGGGTGCTGTGGGGCCACGGCGACGCCGCCAGCCACCGCAACGCGGGAGCGGACCTCATCGTGGCGGACGTGGCGGAGCTGACACGGGATTTGTGCGCGTGGGCCGGCTGCCCCGAACTGGAGCGCTGACGGAGCCGGCGTACCCCGCTGGCGCGCCCCTGCGCTATCTCCACGCCTGGGTTCACGCCTGCACCTGCCGGCCGCCGGACAACCGGTGCCCGCAAACCGTATGAGCCGCCACCCCTGCTGGCCCGCATGCGAATCCTTCCTGTCGCGCTGGCCCTGCTGCTGGTGGCGACGACACTGCTCGCCCCGGGGGCGACCGCGCAGATTGGCCCCAACGCCGTGTGCGCGACCAACCAGGCCACCGGCGCCTCGGGCGTCTCCGAACCCCGTTACTTCTGCGAGGCCCGCGATTCCGCCGGCTTCGTGCAATTCGAACAATTCGAGGCGGGATTGGTGTACCTGGAGGAGACCTACCCGGACTTTGTGGACGTGCGCGTCATCGGCGAGTCCGTGATGGGCCTGCCCCTCTACTTCGTCGAAGTGACCAACGAATTGAGCCCCGTGGAGCGCGCCGACAAGCTGCAAATCGGCTACTCGGCGAGCATCCACGCCAACGAGGCCGCCGGCCGCGAGGGCATGGTGCGCGTCATCGAGGACCTGGCCGCCGGCATCGGCCCCCACGGCGCCGCCCTCCAGCCCCTGCTCGACCAGATGATCGTCAACGTCTGGTTCCCCAACCCCGACTCGTGGGCCACGGGCGACTACTTCGCCAGCGGCTCCATTTCCGCGCTGCACGAGTGCGAGCGCGGCGTCATCCCCCTCATCGGCGGCCCCAGCATCGGTTACTGCTCGGGCTTCGACCGCGAGAACGCCCTCGGCGTGGACCTCAACCGGGAGTTCCCCAACCCCGGCTGGATCGAGCCGGACCACACGCCCATGAGCGAGCCGGAGTCGCAGGCGGTCGTCAACGAACTGCGCTTCAGCGGCAACCACACCAACCTCGTCGCCGGCGCCGACCTGCACGGCATGATCAACAGCCCCAACATGATCCGGATGATCATCCCCAACCAGGACTACGACTTCCGGCGCATGGTGCTGGTCGTGCGCCAATTGGAGACCATCCGCGAGCGCGTCGCCGACGACCCCGCCTTCCGGGAATGGACCTCCGTCGACGAGGTCGTGGCCACCGCCGAGGGCCTGGATCTGCCCCTGTGCGCCGAGGACCCCATGGACACCGGGCTGCTCTTTTCCGGCTGCCTGGCGCCCAGCGACATCCACGGCGAGCCGTTCCTGTGGGGCAGCCGCTGGGACCAGATCGGCTACACCGACAGCGGCTTCACCAGCGACTACCTCACCCTGAGCCCCCGCAGCCCCACCGGCGGCATGGGCGCCATCGGCGGCATCACGGAGTTCGCCTACAGCCACGTCGTGCCCGACAACAAGTACGTCGCCAAGCTGACGGAAATGCACGTCGCCGGCGTGCGCCAGATTGTTCTCACCCAAATGGAGATGGCCCTGAACCTGGAGAGCCCCATCCTGGCGGGAACCGGCCCCGTCGCCTACGCGTGGACGGATTCCTGGGTCACGAGCGACCGCGACCCCAACGCCTACCGCGCGCCCAACGGCAACGCCTTCGACCTGGGCGACGCCGAGGGACGCTTTGACTTCAATCAGGTGCCATACAAGGTCTCGAACCTCAACTTCTGGCGCGACCTGGGACGCTTCAGCGACGACCCCATCGAGCCCCTCGACGCCGGCAAGGTCTCCAGCACCGCGCTGGCCGACTACGCGCACTTCGCCATCACCGACCAGGCCCTCGATGGCCTCAGCGATGAGCAGGTCGCCGCGGTTCGCTCCTGGGTCGAGGGCGGCGGTCACCTGATCCTCACGGACGGCGCGCTCCAGTTCCTCGACCGCGCGGGCATCACCTCTGCGGCCGCCCAGTCCCTGTGCGTCTACGTCGGCCACACCAACCTCGAAACCCGCGACCACGCCCTCGTGGACGGCGTCACCTGGAACGC
>JBFJYU010000050.1:0-13065 GCA_041622435.1 Thermoplasmatota archaeon
CACCATCGGAGTCCTTAACAGCCCGGATTGGGGGGGAGGTGCGTAGGGCCATCTTAGGAGAAAGGGAGCTACGCGACTATATTAAAATTATGTCGTCCGCGCACGTCAACCCGCCAAGTACGGGCGGAAGCTGGGTAGAAAGCTTGCCGCGGGCCGCCTCTTGGGCCCCCAGTTTGTCCGCATGTCGCCCCCGCGGCCGCTTCGCTGGCTGCTGATGTCCCTGAAGCGATGGACGGTGCAAGGTCGCTGGAAATCGTACGCGGGCCCGCTTGCCGCGGGCCCCCAAACCCCATATACCCGAACTACCACCGAAGCCACAGCCCATGTCCGTCGTCGACTACGCCGTCGTCAACCCTGCTCTCAACGAGCAAGCCCGAGAGATTCGACGCACGATCCCGATGCGGGGAAACCCCGGCGATTTGACGGATTACATTCGTTGCTGGTCCGAGGAGGACGTTTTGGGCGACCGGCCGTGCAAGGCGCTGGTCGTGATTCTCAAGACGCGGGGCTGCACGTGGGCCCTGGCTGGCGGCTGCACGATGTGCGGTTACGCCAACGAGTCGGCGTGGCAGAAGGTGTCGGAGGAGCAGCTCGTGGCGCAGTTCGCGAAGGGCTGGGCGCAGTACAAGGGCGAGGAATTGGTGAAGATCTACACCAGTGGCTCGTTCGTGGATCGCCACGAGGTCATGCCCGGCGCCCAGCGGCGCATCATGGAAATGATCGGCGGCGCGGACACGGTGAAGAAGGTGGCTTTCGAGAGCCTGCCCGGTTTCATCCAGGACGACACGTTCGAGGACATCGCGGGTTTCGTGCCGCAGCTCGAGGTCGGCATCGGCGTCGAGTCGAGCAACCTCCGCGTCCTTCGCGACTCGATCAACAAGGGCCACGATTTCGAGACGTTTCCCCGCGCGGCTGCGATCTGCAAGGAGCACCAGGTGTCCGTGAAGGCGTACCTGATGTGCAAGCCTCCGTTCCTGAAGGAGTCGGATGCCCTCACCGACGCGGCCAACACGGTGGCGGACGCGGCGCCCCACGCCAATGTCGTCAGCCTGAACCCGACCAATATCCAGGGCCGCACCGTCGTGGATGCCTTGCACAAGCGCGGCTCCTACCGGGCACCGTGGCTGTGGACCATTGTGCACGCGCTGAAGGATGGCTACGAGCGCGGCGCCGCCGCCGCGGGCTCGGACAAGTACCCGGCCACCGTCAAGTCCGACGTGATCGCAGCCGGCCAGGAACGCGGCGCCCACAACTGCGGCGAGTGCGACGAGCGGGTCGGGAAGTACCTGAAGAAATTCAAGTCGACCCAGGACCCCAAGTGGCTCGACGAGTGCTTGAGCCGGGTGCAGTGCCGCTGCCGCCGCGAGTGGGAGTTGACCCTCGAGTTGGGGCCGCTCATTCCGGCGTACGCGCAGTTCTGAAACGACGACCTGTTCAGGGTCCGACTAGGGCGGCAAGTCCACGCCGTCGAACTCGTACACGTGCAGGCTGTAGGCACCGCCGTCGCCGAACGGCCCGGAGGCGGGTCCGTTGGGACGATCAGGGAGCCGGTCAAACCGCATCTGGGCAAGCGTCCAACTGGGGATGTAACCCTCTGGTTCCACCGGGCACCGCGCCACTTCGTCATCGAACTCCCTCTTGCCGTATCCGCTTCCCATGATGCTGATGCCTGTGGCCTCGTCGTAGCATGGATCATAATGGTAGAGGTCATCCATGCCAAACGCGTAGTGCCCGAGTTCATGGACGAGGGTCATGCCGTTGACCCGCTCAAGCCACCCCGTCGTCGGGGCCAGCCATTCGACGGTCTCCTCGAAGGCGCTGTTCATCCAGATGGCCATGGCTGGATCGGCAATTCCATCGTACCAAGTCATCGCGCTTGCGTGCGGCTGGGAATCGTGCGTGTAGACGACGTCGGCTGGACCGCAGCCAAGCGATGCGTGGTCGATCGCGGTGGCTATGCCCGCATCATTCAGGTCCCGCGTCGCCGCGACCCAGGGGTGCAGCATGGATGGAACGGGCACTTCGCGACCCAAGTAATCCCGCTGGGAATTCGCCGTGTCGGCAGTCCACTTCCCCAGGTTGATGGGTTCGAAGCACGCGAATGCCCCGCCGCCTTCATGCTCGACATCGGCGTGCAGCAGGATGATTCGCCCCGCGCGAACGTGACCGTCTGTTGCGTCCCACAGTTTCGTGGCGAACCCGTCAAAACTGTCTTGGACGGCCTGCTGGGCGGCGGGTTGTTGGTTGGCCACGGCCAGCAGGTTCACCGAGTATGCCCCGGCCCGCTCGTCGTAGGCGTTCATGGCGTTGGCAAGTCGAACGGCGTGGGCTTGGCTTGCACCGGATTCGTCCCACGTGGAGAAGCAAAGCGTGCGGCCGACGGGCAGATTCTCGATGACGAAGACGTGGTGGGTCCGGGCTGTGGCATCCTCAACGCTCGCGGTGTCGCCGCCGTCGAGGCTGTACGTGAGCCGGCCGACCACGGGGTCTGCGGTGTCCCACGCGACGACGGCCCTGAACCCTGTCTTTAGCGCTGCCCAAGCCAAGCTCGGCACGTTCGGGTCGCCGGAGCCATGCGTCGGGGTTGGTTCAGAGGCTGTGGCGCCTCCGCACGTGGGGTCGTTTCCAACCGGGGGTACAGGGCTGCACACCCACCAGGCGAGGCCGGCTTGGCATGCTGCATCTCTTGCGTTGGCCTCGGCCGGGATGCAGTCGGGCACAATCGCGGCGCTACCGCACACCGGATCAGGGCCCGGCCCGAGGGATTCAGGCCCAGGCCGCGGAGGTGCGGGATCGTGCAACTGCCCATGGGTGCCGATGATGAATCGGTAGGACTCGCCCACGGTTGACGGAATCACCAGGAATGCCCGGCCGTTGGCTGGAAGGGTGGCGTTGGCCCGCTCGGTGAGGGGGTTCTCCTCTGAATACTGCACGAGGCAGGGGGGTGTGATTTGCCCGCCTTCGGAGTCGTACCAGTAGGGGCATGTGGCCGGCCAAGCGGCCGCGCTGATGCGTGTGCCGGGTGTCCCTTCGAAGAGGTACCAATCGCTATCTTCGACGGCGCCCAAGGTCATGGTGCCGCCGAAGGCATGGCCCACCCCTTCGTAGACGGTGTCCGCCAGGACGCGGATGGTCGAGGAGGGTCCTGCGGGGGCATCGCCGCCGCTTCCGGCGTCATCGCCAACCCACCATGTGGGGCTGCCGGGGAGCGCGACGGCTAGGATGACGAGTAATGGTACGACTCGCGCATAGTGCATAAGCGCCTAATACCCGGTTTCGCGATAAACGTATCCTATGGGCCAGACCCCACGGGGGCGCCCCGACCATGCATGATGCGGGGGGCTCGCCGGGGCCTACGCCTCGCTCTGAGCCGCCGCGACGAACTGCTCCAGCCACGCCAAATAATCGCGAAAAGCGTTCAGCCCGGCGGGCGTGAGCTTGTACCGGCTCTCGAAGCCGGACGGCTTGAGCACGCGGCGAGCCTCCAGAAGCCCGGCGTCGCCCAGGCGCTTGGCGTGGGACTCCAGGTTGCCGGGCGTCATCTCCAGGGCCCGGCGGGCGCCGACAGCGCCCACGTCGCCGCGGCGGTAGAGCAGCGCCATGATCTTGAGGCGGGCTGGCTGGTGGACGAGCGCCAGGTGGTCGGGCAGATCCACAACCATGTCAGCCCCGGCGGATGTGGATCCAGCCGATGATGGCAAACGTGACGAGGTTGACCAGCGACAAGCCCGCGTTACCGACCGTGTCAAGCCACACCTGGCGTTCCAGGGGCAAGTACCGGGCCAGCGCGAAGCCCACCATCAACAGCGCCGCGCCAACGTAGCCCGGAACCGGCGGGACGTGGTGGCGCATGAGAACGGTGAGCAGGAACGCGCCCACGGAACCCAGCATCAGCAGGGGTGCCAGCATGAATGCGGGGTCCGGCGCCGTCGACCCCGACCCACGCGCCAGCCAGTTGCTCGCCATGATGAGGGCTCCCACGGTCATGGGCACGCCGATCCCGACGAGCCACGCGACCCACGCCTTGTGCTGGCGGTCGCGCTCCAGGGCATGGCCGCGCCAGACCGCGTTGGTGGCCAGCGCGCCGGCGCCGCCAAAAATCACGAAGGCTGTACCTCCGGGGCCGGCGGTGCCAGGAGAGCCCAGAAAATATGCGAGGTGGTACAAGCCAATGGCCGCGACGGCCAATCCCCAGATGATCCAGATGACTCCCGCCGCCTGGCGGGTCATGGTTTCCCGGTACTCCCTGACCTCGCCCAGCGAGGCGAGCATCTCTTGCGCGTTGGCGAACTGTGCCATGGCATGGGGCAAACGGCCCCTGCATATTCAAGGACCGAGTTTCTGCGCCGCAGAACGGCCGGCGGCCGAACCCCGCGCGCGTCGGTGGCTGCCCGCCCCACCGACTCCTAGAACGGACTGGCGTCGATGGCGGCCAGGGATGCGGCGTTGCCGTCGCCCTCCGGGCCCGGGTCGGGCGCGCCGGGGCGGTCGGGGATCATGGGGAAACGCTCCCGCATGCGCGACCACGACGACTCGTAGCCGGAGATATCCTGCGCGTTGGGACAGGTGTGGACATCGTCGTCGAACTCCGTCGCATCCCGGTCGCCGCCCATGACGCTCAGACTCAACTGCTCATCCCAGCAGTCGGCGGCGACGGGGGTCGCCCCGTACAAGTCCATGGCGCCGAAGACGTAATGGCCGATCTCGTGGAGCAGCACATATGCGACCTCGTTGGCCTCCGACTCGTCGCCGAAGAACATCGCGTTCAGCCGGTTGGCCTCGTGCAACTGGTTCATCCACACTGCCGCGTCCGGTTCCTGAATGCCGTCCAGGTACGTGAAGGCGGCAGCGCGTGGGTCCGATTCATGACTGAAGACCACGTCGAAGACCTGGGCGCAGCCGACCATGGGGCCGCTCCAGACGCGGGTCACCATGTAGCACGTCACCCAGCCACTGTTGTGGTTATCCAGATCGGCGTAAACGATGATGTTTGTGCCGACGCGAACGTGGCCGTCGGTGGCATCCCACAACTTCTGGGCAAAGAGGCGGTAGCCGGTCTCCAGGTTGCCTTCATGGGGCACTTCGGACGCCAGCGTCAGAAGGTTCAGCGTGTAGGTGCCGCTGGCCGCGTCGTACGCGTTCATGGCGTTGGCGAGGCGGGCGGCGTGCATTTCGCTGGGGCCGGCGCCGGTGATGGCGCGGAAGCAGATCGTGTTGCCCAGCGGCAGGTCGTCGAGAATGATCACGTGGCCCTTGCGCATCGAGCCCTCGGTGGCCTCCACCCAAGCGCCGCCGCCGATCGCGTACTCCAGCTTGCCCGTCTCGGTCCCCTCGGTCGTCCAGGCGACAGCGAATCGGTAACCGGTCTTCAGGGCCGCCCAGTGGAGGCTGCCAACGTTCAGGTCGCCGCTGCCGTGGGTGGCGAATTCCTCGATCACGGTCTCGCCACCGCAGTTGAAGCGGTTCGCAGGCGGCGGGGTCGCCGACGGCGGTTCGGGCGTTTCGTTGCCCGGCGGCGCCTGATGGCCCGAATCGTTGGGTTCGTCGGGGGGCTCGGCGGGGTCCGACGGCTCGTCACTGCCACCGGGCTCGGTCGGCGCGGGCTCGTCCGGATGGTCGGTCTGGCCCCCCGGCGTGCCCGGCTGCGGCAGGGCGCCTGGGGAATCGACGGCTCCCTGGTCCTGCGTTTGCAGGCACCCCGCGAGCGCCGCCAAAACGAGCATGGCGGCAACCCAAGCTCCCGCGCGCATGGATACATCGGTAACCTCAGGGTACAAAAACCCTGTTGCAGGAAACCCGCAGCGGGCGCACTCCGGCGGCTGCCGCGGGCTGGCCCCTGGCGCGGCGCCCCTGCGGCTCCACACCTCTCCGGCCACCGACTGGGTTCGTCACCCCGAGCCACTGCCGGCTAGCGGGCAATGGCGCCGAGGGCCTCTGCCATCGTCACGTGGGGCTCGGCTGGCGGCGGCGCCTCGTCAAGACCGATTCCGAAGCCGTACGTTCCCGGCCCCGTCGACAAAACCTCCAGGTACCAGGTATCGGGCATGGCTTCGATCGTGTGCGTGGCGCGCAGCGGGCCGGCGCCAAAGGCGCCTTGCACGCGCCCCTTTTCGCCGTGCGCGTCGATCAGGCTGACCTCCACGAACGTCGTCCACGCGAATTCGATGTTGATTTGATTTTCTTGCCCAACCTGGAACGAGTCGTAATCGACATCCGATGGGCCGGGAGATGCCCCCTCATACGCCTGGCCCGGCGCCACGGGAACGGCATCGTCACGGGAACCGCCCGCGTCGCGCCCGCTGCCAGCGTCGCCGCAGAGAATTCCGTATGCGGACGCCAGGCCGTCTGGGGCGGGGCCGCAAAGCGTCCTTTGCAGTGTCCAGGATGTCCAGTCGGCCACCGAGACGCCAACCGGCGCCGGGAATGCGGTCCGGGCGCGGGCGGCGGGGCCGGCCAGTGAAACGAAATCAAAACTTGGTCCGGAGCCACGCGGGCCCGGAACCGCTGGACCCGTTCGTGGCGGAATCTCTGGGAAACGTTCGATCAGGCTCGTCCAGGTGGGAATGTATTCTTCCACGAGTTCGATGGCGGCCTCGTTGGGGCAGCGGTTGATTTCATCGTCGAATACTCGAGCGTTGGGGTTGTTGCCCATCACACTGATTTTCGTGTCCGGATCGTAACAATTGGGCCTTTGCCCGGAGGCTCTGTAAAGATCCATCGCGGCGAAGGCGTAGTGGCCCCGTAGTGGCCCATTTCGTGCGCGAGAACGAAACCGCGATCGCCCGGTGCCGCCGGCCTGTAATTTTTGATTATATTGTTGGCGAGATTGGCGGCCACGGGAGCGACGACGACCGCGACAAGAACCGCAGCAAGCAGACGAATAATCGCCTATCAAGGGGCGTGTTGTAAACCTGTTCGCCGGCTCGCCGCAGGCCCCGATCTCAGCCGTGGTGGGCGCTTCAGGGCAAAGTGCCCGGCTCCTCCAGGGCGGGGTGGGGCGCCACCGCGGGCGGTGCTTCATCCAGTGCGATCGCGAAGCCGTAAGCGCCATGCAGGACGCCATGCACAAGCAAGGCCCAAGGCCCCGGCGCGGCCGCGACCGAACCCGATGCCTCGAATGGTGTTCCTGGAATTTCGTGAATTTCCCCGTCCGGGTCAATCAGGGAAACAAGGGCGCCCGTCGTCCAATTGGCCGTGACGTGAATGGTCTGGGCGCTGTCGACGAAGAAAGAATACAAATCCTGGTCGTCCACGGCCAGTGATGTGCCATAATACGCCTGGCCCAGCTCGACATCAACGGCGGATTCGCGGGATTCCCCGGCGTCGCGACCGCTGCCGGCGTCGTCGCTGAGCGAATCAACCTCGTCTGGGCAGCGCTGCTGGAAGGTCGCGCAATAAGCCATGTCGAACGGCAAGTCGATCAGCGCACCCGCCGAAACGTCATTGAGTGGCGGCGGCGCCTCGGGCACAACGTCTGGAAATAGTCGGAATTCAACGTATTCGTATTGCGCGCCTGCGGTGGCGGGCCCGGTTGCGGGGGCGCTGGTGCGAGCCGGAATTTCCGGAAAACGCTCGCGCAGATTGGTCCAGGTCGGCACGTATTCTGCCGTAAGTTCGATGAGGTCTTCGTTCGGGCAGCGATTGAATTCGTCGTCAAATTCACGCGCGCGCCCATCGTTTCCCATGACACTAATCAGCGTGGTGGGGTCAAAACACGTGCGGCCCTGGCCGGCCAGCGTGTACAGGTCCATGGCACCGAAGGCGTAGTGGCCCATTTCGTGGACGAGAACCTGCCCCATTCCGACCGGATCTTCGAATACTGCCTTGTCAAACATGCGATTATTCATGTAAATGGCAGCGTCGTCCTTCTGGATGCCGTCCAAGTAGGCCGCCGCTTCCGCTAGCGGGCGGTGCTCATACGTGAATACCACGTCATAGATTTCGTTGCATGATGGCGTGTCCGGCTGGTCGAAAGCCTGGGTGGTCGTCGCGCATGTCGTCAGGCCCGAGTGGTGCTGCATGTAGTTGCCGGCGAGGAGGATGGTTCGGCCGGCTTGGACGTAGCCGTCGGTGGCGTCGCGCATGATTTGGGCGTACGCCGTGAACGAGTCACGAATCAAGGCGTGGCCCGTGGGTGTGGCCTCTTCATTGGAGAGGGCGAGCAGGTTGATCGTGTAGGCGCGTTCAACCGGGTCGTAGTCGTTCATGGCGTTGGCCAGGCGCAGGGCATGCGGCTCGCCGTAGCGAGCACCGTCCCAGGTCCTGAAGCACAGGGTCTCGCCGATCGGGAGGTCGTCGATCACGAAGACGTGCAGGTTGCGGGGTCCCGTTTCCCGCAGGAATTGTTGGTCGCCGCCGCTGACGTTGTACAACAGCCAGGCGCTGGCGGGGCCGGTGGTTTCCCAGAGGACGGCGGCGCGGCTGCCGGTTTTGAGGGCAGCCCACACAAGCGTCGGTTCGGCCTCGCCGCCGGTTCCGCTGGTCTGGCGTGCTTCGTCGAGGCCGCCGCATGTCGGGTCGTTTCCTGCATCGTGCCTTGGGTTGGCGGGCAGGGTTCTGGCGGCGACGTATTCGAACTGCGTGGGCGTTGGATGGAACGCGAAAGCGGTGGCCGGTTCGGCGGGGGATTCCTGCAACGATGCGGCGGGTTGGTTGATCCCGACACTGAAGCGGTAATGGCCGGCTCCGAGCGAGCCGACCTCCAGGTACCACGGCCCTGGTCCCGGCAGGACGACCGCCTCGGCGGGGGGCATCCCGCTGCAGGGGCCAGGGATGTTGTCTCCGTGGATGGACACGAGGTGGGTGCAGGGGCTCTGCGCGCCGGTCGCCGTGATGGCTATCCGGTCTCCTTGGTCCGCTTGGAGCCGGTAGAAGTCCTGGTCGAATGCGCCACTGGTGGTGCCGTTGTAGGCGCGGGCCGACTCGAGATGGATCATGGGCGTGGGTACGTCAGGCGCGTCGTGGCCGCTGCCTGCGTCGTCTTGAAGGGGGGTCGCGGGCGGCGCGGGTGGGGTGTCTTGGCCGTAGCTGAAGGCGTAGTCGGCGGCGGCCCAACCGCTGATGGACAGGAACCAGGTTCCGGGCGTCACGTTGGCCCACGCATAGGATGGGACGCCGGGTTCCAGCGAGCAGGTGAGGGCAAACTCCTGGCCCTCGGGCGCGATCAGTTTTGCACACGCGTAGATCGTTTCGACCCAGTAAGCCAGGGGGCCGGCATGGGCGACGCGGATGGCGTAGTGGTCGCCGTCGAGCACGTTGTCGAAGCGCCCCTCGTAGCGGGTGCCGGGATCGATCCAGATGTCGGCCACCGGTTGGTTGGGGGCATCGTGGCCGCTGCCTGCGTCGTTCGGGGGGTTCAGGATGGCGACTCCGGATGTTGGGGCGGCGAGGAGTGCGATCGCGGCGACGATAAGCAAGCGCATAACCGTGTATTACACGCTATCTACGTAACCTTTGCCACCGAGCAGGAACGGCGGGAGCGGGCCACGCCGCCTGGACGCACGGCGTGTGTGGAGCCGGACGGCCACCCAACGTGCGTAGAGCAGGGGTCGCGGCGCGGTTCGGCGCGGCCACAAACACAGGCGCGGCGGCTGCCACGAGGAGCAACGAAACGCCGGCGGGCGGCCACGGTCGGATGAGCCTCATCGGGATCGGCCTCCGACACGATCGTCGCCAACGGCCGCACGGCGCCCAAGAGGCGAACATTGGCTGGACTGCCATAAAAACAGGGAATTGCCCGTCAGCCAACCGTTGATCGGCATCGTCGGGGCAGGCCGTCCCCACGGCTTGGTGGTGGGGTGGCAGCCAAGTGCGAGAAAAAATTGGATGAGGGCCTGGCCGACCGCCGCAACGGCGTTCGCACGTCGCAACTCCGGGAAGTCGGCAGGCGCCAGCCGGCCGCCAAGGGCCACCGTGGCCGCGCGGGCCGCAGCGCCGGCCGCCGCGTCGGGGCCCGCGTCGGGCATTTGGTGACGCCGACCCTGGGCGGCGCGCTTCAATCAGACGAGCGCCGCGGGGGCCTCGTTGACTCCGACGCTGAACCTGTACTGGCTGTCCGCCGGGAAGCCGTTGACACGCAGGTACCACTCGCCCGCCGACGGAACAGTCAGGGCGCCGGGGGCCTCGCCGCTGCTGGCGCACCACCAGTGGATGGACTCGCCCTCCACGGATTCCAGCCACACGCATGACGGGCCGACGGAAGCAACCGCAAGGGACAACACGTCGCCGGCGTCGACGGGCAGCGCGTAGAAGTCGTTGTCCGTCAACGCCTTTCCAGACGACGCGTCGTAGGCCTGCGCGCTGGCCAGCGTGATCATGGGCGTCGCCACATCGGGCGCATCGAAGCCGCTGCCGGCGTCGTTGTCCGTGGACAGCGGCGGCGCGGGCGGGGCGTCCAGGCCAATGCTGAACGTGTAACGGGTCGCGCCCATGTCCACGATTTGAAGGAAGTAGGTGCCCGCGGCGATCGCGGCGCTGCCCCAGCCGGGTCCGTTGGCGGGATCCGTGCAGACGGCCTCCACCTGATTGCCGGTGGCGTCAATGACGGTTGGGCATCCAAACGTGCCCTCCACCCAGAACGTCAGGCGCTGGGCCGAATCCAGCTTGAAGGCGTACGTGTCTGAATCCAATCCGTACGCCGGGTTGATGACCACCGAGTGCGCCGCGCCCGAGTAGAGCACACCCGACGCAATCCACAGCGGGTTGGGGTCGGCGCGGTGGGCCGGCGCATCGCGGCCGCTTCCGGCGTCGCCTTCGCCACCCGGGAAGAGGTGATACTCCGACGGCACGATCCCTTCAGAGGTCTCCAGCCACGGGTTGGACGGGATGAGGGCCTGACTGGCCGGCACCATGAGAATCGCAATGGAAAAAATCCACAATTTGTGCATAATTGCGAAACAGCAATTGTGTTGATAGCCCTTGCCTTGGGGCCGACCGCGCCGACGGGCAAGCGTTGCACCTGAGCCTGGTGGACGGATCATGCCGCTGTCGGAAGGGGGGGCCGCTTGGTGGGGTGCCTCTGTCTTGGCCGCGGCGGGTCTGAACGCGCCGCGGTGTCTTGCCTTCTGGCCGCATGCGTCGCGCGCGCTCGGCCGCCTTGACTTGTCCGCGTGCTGCGCCTGCCTGCCAGACGCTCCGGTGGGGCGAGGCCCTAGCCGACCCAAAACCGCCCAAAAACCCCCCCATGCATGCCAGCTACTGGGCCACGGTTAGCCGGCGCTCCCGTGGCACGAGCGCCGTTGGGCTCACGGCAGGGGCGGCGCGGTCAACGTGGGCGCCGGGGCTGGACACGGCGAAAACGGCCCGCAGTCCCCGTAGATGTGTTCGAGTGCGTAGTCCCCGACTTCATCCGCATACGCGCCGGCAGCGCCTGCCGCCTGCCCCCCGTACGCCTGCACTTCGCCCGCGTAGGCCATTACCACGCCAGCGTAGGCATTGGCGATGCCCGTAACGATCCCCGCGACCTCGGAGGCGAGGTTGACCGCCCACGGCACCAAGCCCGGCGCCGACAGGATCAGGTTGACGATGATTCCAACCAACTCCATGACATCGTCAGCCAAATCATTGATGGTGCGTGAGGCGTCTGCGAGCACCGGATCCAGGTAGGCTTGGCAGTTGGCCACCATGGCCTGCACGCCGCCGGGGCCGGGGCATTGTGTGCCCAGGGACTCGTACGCATCGTTCGCCAGCAACAGGGTCGTGGCGACCGCCCACTCGGCCAGGGCCACGAGTCCCGGGATTTGCGGATACACATATTTGTTCAGAGCATAGTTGATTAGCTGGCTTACGTTCTCCTTCGGGAAGGGAATCGACAGGCAAATGCTGATCTCGGCGGGATCATCGCAAGCGTAGGGGTTCGTCGGAGCTTCCGGGGCGGCCGTGGCGGCGCCTGCGGCCGCCAGGAGCAGCGAAACGACCGCGCCGGGCGCCCAAAGATGTCGGGTGTTCATGGATCAACCTCGTTGGAACGCGCCCACAGGAACGTCCCTGTCCGCCACGCGGTTGTCGCCAACATAAACACAGGGGGACGATCTTTAGCCAATCCGCGCCCGCCCGACGGCTTCTGACTGCGACTCAACCCCCGCACCGGCGCCTGGGCCATGCCGCGAAGCCGCTCCCACGCCAGGCGATCGTTGCCGTCACGGTTGCACGGGTGATGCATGGCCGACTCATCCACTCGGGGGCTGCCGCCGTCGCCCAACCTGGGCCTGCGAGCCCCAAATCATTGAAGAGCTCGCCCGCGTCGGCCGCCCCGTGGCCCACACCCCGGTTTCCCCCATCCTGCCCGCCGAAGCCGCCGCACTGTGCGACCGATGCCTCGGCCGCCGCCTCGTCGGAGCCATCGGAGAGCCCCAGTTGGAGGCAGCCGCCGAGGCCCGTATCGCGCGCGGCTGGTCCACCGTGGCCGAGGCCGACTGCCCCGTCTGCGAGGGATCGTTTGCCGAGATGCCCCGCTGGCTCGAGGTCGCACTGGCCGAACTGGCCGCATTCGAGTTCACCACGTTCCAGATCGGCACCGTGTTCCCCGAAGCGTGCGAGGCGATCGAGAAGGGCCTCCTCAAGGCGGTCGGCGAGGAGGGGCCCCAGGATACGATCCGCACGGAGGCGAACCGCTTGCTGGGCCCGGCGATCGCCGAGGCCACCGGCGCCACCCTGGAGACGGGGGGTCGACCCGACATCGCGCTCATCGTCGACACCCGCTTCTGGACCGCCGAAGGGATTCCCAACTCCCTCTACGTGCGCGGCCGCTACACCAAGACCCGGCGCGACGTGCCCCAGACCCACTGGCCGTGCCGGCGCTGCCAGGGGCGGGGCTGCTGGGAGTGCGAGGACACCGGTGTGCGCTACGCAGAGAGCGTCGAGGACGCCATCGCCGCCGTGCTCGTGCCCGCCTTCGACGCCAAGAGCGCCAGCTTCCACGGCGCCGGCCGCGAGGACATCGACGCACTCATGCTGGGCACCGGACGCCCCTTCATCCTGGAACTCAACGGGCCGCGCAGGCGCACCGGCGACCTCGCTGCGGCCGAGGCTGCCGTCAACGCCGCATCCGAGGCGTCGGGCGTCGGC
>JBFJYU010000051.1:0-12948 GCA_041622435.1 Thermoplasmatota archaeon
GCGTCCGCGGCCTGGTAGAGTCGCTCGTGCACCCGGGCCATGGATCGGACGCGGGCCTGGGCCTCTTGGAGGGACGGCGCCAGGGTCGGGTTGGCGCGGGATTGGAGGCTGAGCAGGCTGATGATGATCTGGAGGTTGTTCTTGACGCGGTGGTGGACCTCGCGCAGCAGCACCTCCTTTTGGACTAGGCTCTCGCGCAGTTGCTCTTCCTGGCGCCGCTGCTCTGAGATGTCGCGCACCGCCGCCAGCGTGAACCGCTTGCCGCCGGCCATGATGGGGCTGAGGCTGATGGCGACCGGGAAGCGCTCCCCGCCGCCGCGCACCCCCTCCAGTTGCATGCCCTCGCCCATCGTCCTCGTCCGGGGCGCTTCCTCGTACGCGGCGCGGTGGCGGGCATGGCGCGTGCGGGCGTCGGCCGGAACCAGGCGATCGACCGGGGTTCCCAGGAGCTTGGTGCTGAACAGCTCCTCCGCCTGGGGGTTGGCGAGGCAGATCAGGCCGGCAGAATCGACGACCACCATGGCGTCGGGGGCGGCCTCCAGGAACTGTTCGAGGAAGGATAGGTCATCGATCGCCACGGACATCCATGCCGGGGCCGATGCAAAAGCCGTCGCTTGGGGGCGCCGAAAACGGCTTTTGAGGGGGCCGTGTCCCGGAGTCGTCCCCATGATCGACTACCACCGCCTCGGGCGGACCCCCGCCAAGCACCACATCGCCCTGCGGCGCAAGAAGGATGAGGTGACCGACGGCGCCCCGGTCTTCTACGAGCACTGCCTGACCCGCGGCGGCTTCGAGGCCGAGTACTCGATTGCGTACCGCTCCCACAATCCCGCCGAGGAGCTGGCGCGCCGCTCGCGCGAGGACCTCGACACCTTCAAGGGCATCCGCCAGGCTGGCCAGGCGCTGCGCCGTCGCCACCTCCCGACGCCGCAGGTTGCGGCTGCCGGGTCGCTCTGGGAGAGCGCAAGGTGGATCATCGGCAACGACGATGTGCGCGTGGCGACGGCCGAGCCGACGGTGGCGGACACGGGCCTGGTGCAGAACAGCGACGGCGATCTGTTGCTGTTCCTGCACGAGGGGTCCGGCGTGCTGCACTCGGAACTGGGCAGCCTGCCCGTGCGTCGCCACGACTACGTTTGGATTCCCAAGGGACTCATTCACCGGATCGTGTTCGCCGACGCCCCGGCGCACGTCCTGATCATGGAGTGCGGCGCCGGCTTGGTGGTGCCGAAGAACTTCCGCAACCCTGTCGGCCAACTCAAGATGGACGCGCCGTACAGCCACCGGGACTTTGGCCGGCCGGAGGCGTTGTGCCAGGCCGACGAGGCCGACACGCAAGCGTGGGACGGCATCAAGGGTGTGCCGGTGCTGCACAAGCGCTACGACGAGTGGTCGGAGCGATTGTTGCCCCACCACCCGTTTGACGTGGTTGGCTGGGACGGCACCATGTACCCGGTGGCGTTCAACATCCACGATTACCAGCCGAAGACGAGCACGGTTCACCTGCCGCCGCCGATCCACACGACGTTCCTGGGCGGCCACGGCGAGTTCGTGGTTTGTTCGTTCGTGCCGCGCAAGGTGGACTACCACCCCGACGCGATTCCGTGCCCGTACCCGCACAGCAGTTACGATTGCGATGAAATCCTGTGGTACGTGGAGGGCAACTTCACCAGTCGCAAGGGCGTCGGCCCGGGTTCGATCAGTTTCCACCCGGCGGGGATTCCCCACGCGCCGCAGCCGGGCAAGTACGAGGCGAGCATGGGGCACGAGGCCACGGACGAGATGGCGGTGATGCTGGATACGTACAAGCCGCTGTGGCTCACGGAGCACGGGCTTGACTGCGAGGATTTGGCCTACCACCAGTCGTGGGTGTCGCCGTAAAGGGACGGTGTGCGCCGGGCGGGCGGCCCGGAACGAAAAGTTGCCCCGTCCGATAACGAAAGAACCAAGACCCTCATTTCCTGTGGAGTCGTGTGTTTGGCCGCGACGCACGGGCGCGCGTCCGGTCGAACCGTGGACCGCCGCCCGCAAGCCCCGGTCCCCACTCGCGCCGGCTGGAGGCGGCGCCGTGGCTGGGTCGGGCGGTGGTCCTCTCTGGTTAGGTCGGCAGGACGCTCACGAGCGCGTGCTCGCCCCAAACCCGGTAGTTGAGCCGAATGGTCGCGTTGCCGTCGTTGTGCCAATACAACGAGTAGGTGCCCGCCGCCGGGGCCGTGAACGTGCCGCTCCCGTTGGCTGCATGGCCGCTGTCGTGGATCTCGACGCGGCTGCCGGCATGGCTGTGCAAGTCCCACTCCATGGCCTGGTCGGCGTCCCAGGACCAATGCAGTTGAGCGCCCTCCTCCATGTCGGTGTTCATTTCCGCGAACCGGCCGGGGGCCAGCGTCACGTCCTCCTGGACGAGGTTGGCCTGGTCCTGGGTGCAGCCGGCGAGCATCGCGGCGACGGCCAATGGCATGATGGCGGCGCAAATGCGCATGCGCACGCCCAGTGCCGGCCCCGCTTTGGCCGTTCCGGCGCGCCGCAAGCCTCAAGAGAACGCATGAGTGAGCACTCATGTGGGCTGTGACAGCTTCCTGTCGTGCATCGCCGAACCGGTGCGCCACCAGATCCTTGAGGTGCTGCGCGCGGGGGGAGCCACGGTCGGCGAGATCGTCGCCGCGACCCAGACGACCCAGAGCAACATCAGCCACCACCTGAGGCTGCTTCGCGACTGCGGCTTCGTCGTCTTCGAGCGCGACGGCCGCCACAACCACTACGAACTCGCCGACCCCGTGGTCGCCGAACTCCTAACCGTCATCGAGACCGCCCGCACCCGGCTCGCCTGCGAGGCGCCCGCATGAAAGCGCTGGCCGCCGAGTTCGCCGGCGCCTTCGCCCTCGTCTTCATCGGCTGCGGCGCCATCATGGTGGACTCCCTCACCGGCGCCCTCGGCCACCTCGGTGTCAGCCTGGCCTTCGGCCTCGTCATCGCCGCCATGATCTACGCCGTCGGCCACGTCAGCGGCGCCCACTTCAACCCCGCCGTCACCCTGGCACTCGCCGCCACGCGCCGGTTCGCCCCCTCCGCCGTGCCCGGCTACATCACCGCGCAGGTGGCCGGCGCCCTGGCGGCGGCCGCCGCACTTCGCGGCATCCTCGGCCCCACCGCAGGTCTTGGCAGTACCAGCGCCACCGACCTGGTCGCCCCCGCCGGCGCCTTCGCGGTCGAGGTGGTGCTCACGTTCCTGCTGGTCTACGTCATCGTCGGCGTCACCAGCCGCGGTGCCCACCCCGGCGCCGCCGGCGCCGCCATCGGAGCCACCGTCGCCCTCGCCGCGCTCGTTGGCGGCCCTCTCACCGGCGCCAGCCTCAACCCCGCCCGCAGCATCGGCCCCGCCCTAGCGTCGGGCGATCCAACCCTGATTGCCGCGCTCCCGCTCTACGTCCTCGCCCCCGTCGTCGGTGGACTCCTCGGCGCACTCGCCCACGGCGGCCGCCTGCGCCCCAGCCAGCCCTTGCCCGCGGAGGTCGCTGCATGAGCAAGCCCCGGGTCCTCTTCGTGTGCGTCGGCAACTCCTGCCGATCCCAGATCGCCGAGGCCTTCGGCCGCGCGGCGGGCCTCGACGCGGCCAGCGCCGGCACCGAACCTGCGGCCTCCGTCAGCCGCACAGCCAAGCGGGTCATGGAGGAACGCGGCGTCCCCATCGACGGCCACCCGAAGCTCATCGACTGGGACGCCCTCTCCAGTTACGACCGCGTCATCACGATGGGCTGCGGCGTCGCCGAGAGCTGCCCTTCACTCAAGACCGACGAGGACTGGGGCCTCGATGACCCAGTTGGCCGGGACATCGATTTCTTCCGCACAACCCGTGACGAAATCGAGGCCCGGGTGGCGGATCTGGCCCGCCGGTTGCAGGCCGCTCCGGCGTAGTTGCAGCGCGCAGGCACTGGGCTGCATGCACGGCCTGCCGGGGCGCCAATGGGTATCTATGCCCCATGCTGTACGTTCGGCGTATGGAATACGTCGCGCTCGACCTGGAGACGACGGGCCTGGATGCCGAACGGGACCGCATCATCGAGTTCTGCCTCGTCCGCATGGACGGGGACTTGCGCGAATTGGAACGCTGGACGGAGATGGTCAACCCGGGGCGCACCATCCCGGAGGAGGTGATTGCCATCCATGGCATCACCGACGCCGAGGTCGCCGACAAGCCGCCATTCTCGGACTTCGCCGCCCGCGTCCAGGAATGGGTCGGCGAGCGCGTGCTGGTCGCGTACAACCACCCGTTTGACCGGGACGTGCTGCACTACGAACTGCAACGCGCCGGCCAGGCGGGCATCACCATGGACCACCCCTTCATTGATCCCTTCCAAATCTACCGCCGCAACCACCCCCACACCCTGGAGGGTGCCTACCGGCACTACGTGGGGCGGCCCATGCCCAACGCCCACCGCGCCGAGGCCGACACCGACGCCATGATCGATGTCCTGCGGGCCCAGCGCGAGGCCCACGCCCTGCCGGCCGACCTGCGCGAGGCCGTCGAGGTGCCGGAACGCCAGTGGCTGGACCGGGCCAGGCGCATCTACCGGGATGACTGTGGTGCGGTGCGCTTCGGCTTCGGCAAGTACCGCGACAGCCGGCTGGAGGAGCACGAGGACTACGCTCGATGGATGCTGTCGGCGGACTTTCCCATGGACACAAAGCGCGCCATCGGGGCCCTTCTGGACAGTGTTGAGGCGGCGCGAAGGGCGAAGCGGGAGGCGGCGTCTGGACGGGCACCCGGACGGGCACCTGAACCGGTCCTGAGCAGCCGGGACGGCGCGAGCGGCCAAGCGAGCCCGGGCAGCGGGGCCGCGGCACCTCCTGCGGCAAGTGCTGCGGTGGGCCAGGGTGCGGCCGTCAAGGCGCCCCGCGACGGCGTCAAGCGCAACGCCTAGTCCCGCTTGGGTCGCGACCGGTCGTAACTCACCATCATGGTGAACACGGCGAGCACCATGGCGGCGGAGAGCAGCCAGTAATCCTGGCGCTCGGTGGTCTCGCGCACCTCAAGGTCGGCGCCTTGCACGGCCAGGATAACAAAGCTCAGGCCGGCGGCCAGTGGCGGAAACGCCCGACGCAGCAGGTGCCCGCGACCCTGTGGCGGCGGTGGTGTTTCGAGGATGATGCGAAACAGGATGATTCCCGTCACGATGAGTGCCGCGACCCCCGCGAGGATGCCCCATACAGCGAGCATCCACGCGGTTGGGCGAATGGCAATGAGCAGCACGACCACCATGAGGAGGTTGGCAACCCCGAGCGCATCTCGCAGCCGTTGCACGAGGCGGCGACGGCCGGGCTCCATTTCACCGTCGCGCAATCAGGCCGGGCGGCCGGGGCGCCGGCGGCGCTCGCACCAATCCTCGTCAACGTCCTGTCGGTCGTCGCCGAGCTCGTACGACGCGATTCCGAATTCTTCGTGGAAGACGGCTTGCATGGGGTTTCCGGACTCCTTGGCGCTGCCCATGACCAACGTTCGTCTGCGCTGTTACAAGGACCTTTGGCCAGACAACCGGGATGGACTGACCTTGGGGCGTGCGAGAAGAACGTGCGGGGCCAGCGCTAGGGTCAGGCCGTAGGCGTACAGCACCCCAAGGGCCGTCAGGATGGCGAGGTTCTTCGACTGGAGGAAGTAGGTGCCGGCCAGCAGAGCGAATGCAACGAAGGTGGTGAGCGTGGTGCCGGCCACGGCCCGGCCCGTGTGGCGCAGGGCATCAGCCAGTGCTTCCTGGGCGCGGGTGCCCCGGTCGAGGTTCTCCCAGTACCTGCTGGCAAGGTGCACAATATCGTCGACGCCGACGGCGACGGTGATGGCGAACGCGAGCAGGAACATCTGGCTGAGGGCCGCCGAATTGGCCGGCGCCCCGGCGGAACTGGCGGCGTCGTAGGCGGCGTCGAGGGCGGGAATGGATGCCAGGAGCCAGAGGCTTGTCATGACGACGAGGCCGGTGGCGAGTCCTGCGGCGCGCAGGCCTTGGGCGCCGCGGCGTCGCCAGGCGATGGCCAGCACGGCGCCCACGGCGAGCGCGCTGCCGACGGAGGCGATCGCCACGTCCCACGGCGCCTGCTCAACAACGGCGGCCCGGTTGACGGGGGCACCTGCCGCTGCGACTTCGTAGCCTGGCCCGAGGCGCTGGGCGACCTCGGCCGCGTGGGCGTCCAGGGCGTCGCGCAAGTCCCGCAGTTGGGCCTGGTCCTGCCACGGCTCGATGCGCACGGCGACAACGGCGAGGTCGTAGTCGCGGCTCACGGTGAAGGGGGCCAGGGTGCGCCACAGGGGGTCCGCGAAGAGGTCGTCGAGGGCCGCGCGGGCCTCTGCGGCGGTTTGGGGAAGCCGGTCGGCGTCGTCGGGTTGTGTTGCGGCGGTGAGGAGGATGTCGAGGGCGCCCTGGTCCGTGGCGGCGTCGGCGGCGATCAGGCTGGCCACGCTGGAGGCTTCCAGGTAGAGTGGCAGGCTGGCCGCGTTGGCGCTCGCATCGTGCAGCGCCCGCAGGGCCTCTGGCTGGGCGATGTCGCCCGCCACCACGATGTAGGCTCGCTCGAAGGCGCCGTACTGCTCCTCCACGCGTTGGCGCAGCACCACCTGTGGGTCGTCCTGTGGCAGTTCGTTGTCGCTGCTTCCCGACGCGATCTCGGTGGCCGTCCCAGCCGTGATGGCCGCGCCCAGCGTCAGGAGAGCGACTGCGGCGAAGACGGGCAGCGGGTTGCGCAGGCTGGCGAGGCCCAGCCACGCCACGAAGTCGCCGAGGCGATCGGGGCGCGGCCGGCGGGAGCGGGGCAGAAGGGCTCGCAGCGCCGGAGCGACGGTGAGGCTGGCGAGCCATGCGAACAGGATGCCCACGGCGGCGACGCCGGCGATCTCGGAGAACAGGGGCTCGGGGACCAGAAGGATGGCCGCAAGGCCGGATGCGGTGGTGAGGGCGGCCACCGCGATGGGCCGCCCGGTGCTGGCCAGTGCGGTGCGCAGGGCGTCGGGGCGCGGGCGGCCCCGGTCGCGCTCCTCCTCGAACCGGTGCAGCAAATGGATGGCGTAGTCGACGCCGACGCCCGTGATCAGGGGCGCCAGGAACAGGGTCAGGAAGCTGATGCGCACGCCGAAGGCGCCCATGAGGCCAAACGTCCACGCGGTGGCGACAGCCATGGAGCCGACGGCGATGAGGACGTTGCCGGCGCGGCGCACGACGACGAGGAGGGCCAGGGCCACGCCGGCGGCCGCGATGACGCCCCAGAGCGCCAGTTCGTGCTGGTTGCGCTCGTCGGTCTCGTGCATCGCCACCAGCAAGCCGCTGGCCTCGTGGTCCGAGGTGACCGGGTGGTCCCCCGGCTGCTGGCTGCTCCACTGGGCAACCGCGTCGGCCACCGCGCCGGCCGTCGATCGCGCCTCGTCGTCGTCGCGGGTGTTGAGGAACGCCAGCAGGATGGCACTTTGTCCGCCGGATGCCAGCACGTCGTCCACGTTCTCGGCGCGCACCTGGTCGCGCACGATGCGGTACGTGACCGGGTCCTCCGGGACGCTGTAACTGGAAGGCTGCGGGTTGCCCGCCGTGGCGAGCTTCTGGAACATGTAGTGTCCTTGCCGCATGGCCTCGTACACCGACAGCGTGTGGCTGAACGTCTCCGCCGGGAAGCCGGCCTCCAGGTACGCTGTGAGTGCCCGTTGCTCCTCCACGAGGGCGTCGAAGCCGTCGTCGTCCCGCAGGGACTCGGCCGGCCCTGCGGGGTCGATGGGCATGTAGACCGCCACCATGCGGGCGCCGTCCAGGTCGGCGAGCACGGCGCGGTACAGGTCGACGCTGCGGGACTCGGGCACCGTGTCGATGAAGTCCACCTCGGGCTCGAGCTGGAGCGCGCCGGCGACGGCGCCGAGGGTCAGCAGGGCTGCGAGGCCGAGGACGGCCCAGGGATGCCGGACGCTCCACTCAAGCATGCTACAACAGGGTCCAGCCCTCGGGGGCGGCTTCCATGTAGAAGGTGGTCACCAGCACCTCGAACGACACGTTGACGGCGGTGCCGACGCCCAGCATGCACACCAGGTCGCACGTGGCGTAATAGCCGTGGCTCTGCGGGTAGACCTCGATGCGCAGGGAGGTTCCGGTCTCCGGAACGGGAATCCCCTCATCGTACGTCACCCCGGCGTCGAGGCGCAGCGTGAACGACTTGGTGTCGTGGGCGTCGACGTACTTCTCGTAGGTCGTCAATTCGTTGACGGCGCGCAGGCCGAGTGCGCTGGCGCGCAGCCCGTCGATGCCGGGGTGGTCGCTGGCGTCGAAGACGACATCGGCGATCACCGTCTTCCAGTTCTTGGAGGTGTCAAAATCGAACGTCGAATTGGTCACGAACGGAATCGGGAAGGGTCCGCTGCCATCGCCCACCTGGCCGTTGGCGAAGGCCACCAGGGAGTCGCACGAAGGCGAGATGATGAAGGCCTCGGCGGCGCACTCAATGAACCCACGGAACCGGAACGACTCCTGGTAGGGGGCGGCCGCGGCGGGGCCCAGGCTGAACGCGATGGTGTTTGAGGTGTCCCGTGGCGTGATGACCAGGGTCTGGCTGCTGAACCCCTCGGCCGTCGCCTCGGCGCGGTAACCGACGCGGGGCAGGTCCCGGAACGCGAACTTGCCCTCCTCGTCGCTGATTGTCGTGGCGTTGCCCGGCGATAGCCGGATCGTGGCGCCAACGATCGGGTCGAAGCGGTCGTCCAGGACGATGCCGTCGATGCTCATGGGCTCGTCGGGGCCCGGATCGCCGGTTTCGTCGACGACCGGGTCCTGGCCGGGGCCCGTGTCGCCGTCGGTGCAGCCGGAGAGGGCAACCGTCGCGGCGAGGAGCCACGCGAGGCCTCGTACGGTCATGATTGGCGCCACTGGGCGCGCTACTAAAGGGCTTGCACGACGGATGGTGGACCGGTCAACACGCGCGGGCCAAACGTGCGGTTTTCACGACCCACAACTGGACTTGTCAACCCCTTTCACGGGCAGGTCCACCTTTTTTACGTTCGCCGTCCTGCGGGCATCGTGGGCGGCCTGACCGAATACGTCTTCAAGATCCGCAGCGAGGACAACCTGCTGTGCCGCTTCACGGCCGAGGAGGGCGAGGTCCGCATCATCCTCAACCTGATGCGTTCCGGCGCCCGCGAGCCCGTCGAGCGCGCCATCGTCACGATCCTCGCCGACCAGCGGCTGCGCAACCGCTTCCTCACCGGGCAGTTCGCCAAGAAGTACGGCACCTTCAGTGTCTTGTCGGAGAACGAGTCGTACGCCAGCGTCGAGATCAGCACGACGGTGCTCAGCTACTACCAGCGCCACGACCCCATCCAGCTCACGATCCAGATGTTGGGCCCTGAGACGGTGTTCCACCCGGTCGTCGTCGAGGGCGGCTACATCTACATCAGCGTCATGAGCCCCAACCCCAGCGGGCTGAAGGCGTTCAACGAATTCACCAAGCACATGCGGCACGTGGTGCCCGCCGACGACTTCAAGCTCCTGCACGTCGGCGAATACCAGCCCGACCTGCGCCTCAAGAAGCCGGCGCGCAACCTGACGGCCCGGCAGGAGGAGGTGCTGCGCATGGCCGTTGCCATGGGCTACTACAGCGACCCACGAGCGTGCACGCTCGCCCATCTCGCCGAGGCCTTCGGCATCAGCAAGGCCGCCGTCCACAAGCGGCTTCAGATGGCCGAAAACAGCCTCATCGCGCGGCAGTTCGAAGGCGCCTGACCTGACGCGGGCGCCCCCGGCCCCCGGCGAGTGGCCGAAAAGCCTGTCTGGGGCGCCCCCGTCGGCGGCGCGTGGCGGGTTCCGAGCTCCTCCGTTTCGAGGGTGTCTGCCGGCGCTTTGGCCACCGAACGATCCTGCGCGATGTCAACCTGCGCGTCGGCCCCGGCGCCGCCATCGCCATCCTGGGACCCAACGGCTCCGGAAAGACCACGCTCCTGCGCCTGGCGGCGGGCTTGCTGCGACCCACCACGGGCCAGATCGTGATTGACGGCGCCGCCGCCGGCAGCCGGCCCGCACGCGCCCGCGTGGCTTTCGTGCCGCAGGAACCGGCGACGTACGCGGAACTGAGCGCGCTCGACCACTTGGTCTGGTGGAGTCGCCTGCACGGCCGGCCCGCCGCGCACGCTCCCCTGCTGGCATGGCTGGCTGAGGCAGGCATCGCCGAGGCGGCGGCCCGGCCAACGGGGGAGCTCAGCCGTGGACAGCGGCAGCGCCTGGCCCTGTGCATGGCGTTCGTGCAGCAACCGGACCTGCTCCTCCTCGACGAACCCTACACGGCGCTCGATGTCGCCGGCGCGGCGTGGCTCGACGGCCGGCTGGAGGCACGCCGCGGCGCTGGCGGGGCCACGCTGCTGGTGGACCACGACGAACCGCGGGCCCGCCGGCACGCATCCAGGGTCCTGCGCATCGAGGGCACTGGCGTCGTGGAGGTGCCCGCGTGAGCCTGCAAGCGCTGCTGTGGAAAGACCTGCGCCGCGAATGGGCCAGCCGGGAGGGCATCCAGGCAGGCCTCGTGCTGGTAGCCCTCTTCCTGGTCCTGTACCTCTTCGCGTTCGACGACCTGTCGCGCGAACCGGCGACCGCGTCGGTGGTCATGTGGGCGCCCCTCGTCTGGGCGGCAGCCGCCGTCGCCGGGCGAGGCACCGCCTCGGAGGCCGACCGAGGCACCTTGCAACTGCTGCAACTTGCACCCGTCGACCGGGTTTTGCACGGCGTGTCGCGAACGCTGGTCGACTTGCTGCTCATCCTGGTGCTGGCGGCCGCGTCGCTCCTGCTGGGCAACCTCGTCTTCGCCATCCCGTTGTCGGCCGCCCTCGCCGCCGCCGTGGGCCTCGGAGCCATCGGCCTCGCCGTCGTCGGCAGCCTCGCCGGAGCCCTGGCCGCTCAGGCCCGCGCCCGCGACCTGCTCCTTCCGCTCCTGCTCGTTCCGGTGATCATCCCGCTGCTGCAGGCCGGCCTCGTCGCCAGCCAAGCAGCCCTCGCCGGCGCGCCGGACCGCACACCCTACCTGTTGCTGGCCGGGTACGACCTGA
This sequence comes from Thermoplasmatota archaeon, assembly GCA_041622435.1. GTDB lineage: Archaea > Thermoplasmatota > E2 > JACPAO01 > JAHFTW01 > JBFJVP01. The sequence goes on from JBFJYU010000051.1 coordinate 11,048, forward strand.
TCGCCTGCGGCGTCGCGTGGCTGTTGTGGCCCCACGTTCTGGACGCGGACTGAGCCTGCCGCGTTTTGCGAAGGGGCAACAAGGCCTATCAGCCCCGCCACCTGGTGGCGTCCCGTGAAGGAGGCCACCCTGGCTCGCATCCGCATCGGTACCCTGTGGGGTTCCGTCGTCGCGCTGCTCGCGCTGGCCTACCTCACCTGGTTCGTCGCGCCCGACTGGAGTTACGCCCCCGAGGTGTCGGCGCCGCTCACGCGCAAGATCCTCTTCTACCACCCCGCCAGCGCCTGGGCCAGCTTCGCGGCGTACTTCGTCGTGTTCGCCGCCAGCGTCGCGTACCTCAACGAGCGCAAGATCGACTACGATCGCCCCGCGCGCGCCGCCGCCGAGGTGGGCTTCATGTTCAACACGATCGCCCTCGTGACGGGCACCCTGTGGGGCATCCAGGAGTGGAGCCGCACGGGCCAGAACAGCCTGGCCACGGTCTACACCGAACCCAAGGTGCTCATCGTTGTCGTGATGTGGTTCACGTTCGCCGCCTACCTCAGCCTGCGCCGCTTCGTGGACAGCCCCGAACGGCGGGCCCGGCTGGCCGCCATCTTCGGCGTCCTCGGCTTCGCGTTCGTCCCCGTCAGCTTCGCCAGCAGCCGCCTGCTCGCCACCAGCCTCCACCCCGACGTGGGAGGCCCCGGCGCCAACCCCGACGCCGCCCTGGGTGTTGCCAGCGGCGCCGTGCTCGGCTGGAGCCTCGTGGCCTTCCTGCTGCTCTTCGTCCACCTGTGGCTCCAACGCCTGCGCGCGTTGGGCATCCACGACCGCCTCGCCGCCCTGGAGTCCTGACCATGCCCGCCGACGCCACCACGTTCTACCTCGCCTTCACAGCCGTCTTCGCCGGCCTCGGCTTCTTCCTGCTGCGCCTGGATCGCAACCTGCGCGCCATGGAGCAGCGGGTCGAGGCGCTGGAGGCCACCCGCGCCTCTGACCCCGAGGCTCGGCCCGGCGGGGAGGCGCCGGCATGAACCGCCGCACCCAGGCCATCATCGGCGTCACCGTCGTTCTGCTTGGAGCCGGCGTCGTCGCGCTCGGCTTCCTCGACGACGAAGCAACCGTCCGTTACGTTGCCGACATCATCGAGGACCCCAACGGGCACGCCTCCGGCAAGTACACGCTGCTGGGCGTGCCGCAGCCGCGGGAACTGGCCGTCATCGGCAGCGACGGGGCCGGCGCGACCCAGGACAACCCCTCCTTCGTCAACGAAACCACGCGCGTGGTGGGCTGGCATCGCGGCGGCACGCTGTTCGTCAGTACCCTCACGGTCACCGTGGAGGGCCCCGACGCGGCCGGCGTGAGCCACTGGAGCGTGCGCAACGAGACCCGCGAGGCCGGCCGCCCTGCACTCGTCGGCCCCGCCACCCAGCACAACTGGACCATCACTGGCCCCCACCTGGTGTTCCTGATCGAGGGCTTCATCGACAGCAACGGCGACACGCCGGCGGTGTTCGGTGTCTACCGGGGCACCCTGCGCGAGCCCATGCAGCCCAAGCCCAGCCAGTTCCAGGGCCACGTCATGACCAGCCTGCCCGACGGTAGCCCCGTGCCGGGCGACGCGCTGGTCTACTGGGTCGAGGAGTACACGGCGGGGTGCAGCAGCAAATTCTTGCCGCCCGAGGCCCGCGAGGAATACACGGACAAGCACAACGAGACGGTCGCGGCGCGTCAGTCGTAATGGACTTCGCGGCGCTCGACGTGGCCGTCCTCGATGACCGTCGCATGAGGTGACTCGGCGCGCCTGTGGAGGGCGGCCGCGAGGCCGGCGTACAGGCACAGCGCGAAGAGGTACAGGGCGTTGACGCGGTGCAGCGCCAGGCCGGCGGCGCCGAGGGCGCCTGGTGCCAGCGCAACGA
>JBFJYU010000052.1:0-12945 GCA_041622435.1 Thermoplasmatota archaeon
CTCGGCGGCGCTGCCATCGGTGGCGGTCGCCCAGATCGGGGACCAGTCCTCGCCTCCCCACTGGTAGATGACGAAGTTGCCGTCGCCCTGCATGCGAGCCTGTGCCTCGCCGCTGGGGCTCAGGAGGTACTGGTCGCGGCCTTGGCCAATGAGGCTCTCGCCGGCGTAGAGGCGGTTGGCCTCGCCGATGCCCTGGCCGGGGGTTCCAGCGCACAACGAGTACGTCTGCTCAGAGCTGGCGGCCGGTTCGCCGGTGGCGCCACTGAGCAGCGAAGTCAGCGTGGCCGAAACCGTGTACGAGGTGCACGCCTGGGCGTCGTTGAACGTGTTCAGTACGAAAGTGGCGGCGCTGGTGGCCGCCGTGCAGCCGCTCTCGACGGGGGCCACGAACTCGCAGCTGACTTCTGGCACGGCGTCGCCACCCAGGATGCTGACGCTGGCTTCGTACACGCCGGGCAGCAGGGCTTCGGCGGCGGCAGTGGCGACGACGTCGATGCGGTGCTCGTGGCAGAGGCCGTAGAACGAGCCGGGGGCGCAGCGCTCGCTCGCGAGGCTGCGGGCTTCCGTGGCAGAGGCGGAGATGATCGCGCCGGGTTCATTGCTGACCTCGTCGGCTAGGGTGGGCAGGGGTGCCGCCAGGAGCATCATCAGGCTGAAAGCGGTCACGGTTGCAGTCTTCCAGTTGCGGTTTCCATTCTTCATGTAGATCACTGGTGGCACGGGGCCAACCAAATGAGAGGAAAACCCACCCAGGCAAGATTGTTATCAGCCAGGTGAATGGAAAAGTCTCCATAAGAGAAACCTAGCGGGCCGGGTCGCCGGAGATGAGGCGCACGTTGCAGCCTTCGGCCCGATGAACAGCAAACAACGCCGGCAGCGCCCGGTTGTCAGCAGCCAACCCCCCGTCGGGCCATCCCGCGGGCAACCACCACGCTTCAAGTACCGCCGCCTGCCTGGCGCCCCAATCCATGACCGAGACCACCGAACGCCTGGTGCCCAAGGGCCGCTACTGGGACGAGTTCGAACAGGGAATGGTGCTCCGGCACAAGTGGGGAAAGACGTTCACGCGCGACGAGGCCATTGGTTTCGCCACGCAGACCATGAACTACAACCCGCTGTGGTTCAACCTTGAGTACGCCAAGGCCAATGGCCACGAGGACGTCGTCGTGTGCCCCTGGCTCGTGTTTCACGTCAGCCTGGGCATGACGGTCGAGGACGTGTCGGAGCAGGCAACGGCCCTGCTTGGCTACGGCGACATCGTGTTCCACAAGGACATCTACCCGGGCGACACCATCACGGCCCAGAGCCGCGTCGAGGAGCTCCGCGAAAGCGGCAGCAAACCAGCCCTCGGCATCATCCGGACCAGTATCGAGGTGGTCGACCAGCGCGGGGAGCAGGTGCTCACGTTCGAGCGCACCAACCTGATTCGCAAGAGCCCGGAAGCGGCGGCGCAGGCCGTGGCCCGCGCGGAGGCAGCATGACCGCGACCGGCGCCTCCACCCCCGAACTCCGGGAAGACTTCCGCTCCAACGTCCGCGCTTTCGTCCAGCACGAAGTCGAGCCCCTCGCCCGCGTGCTCGACCGGGAGCAGCGGCTCATCCCGCCGGAACTAATCCGGAAAATGGGCGACATGGGCTACTCCGGCGTGCTGTTCCCAGAGGAGTACGGCGGCCTCGGCCTCGACAACCAGACCATGGTCGTCGTCGCCGAGGAACTGAGCCGCGGCTGGCTGTCCGTGGGCTCCGTCATGACGCGCAACATCATCACCGGCACCCTGATTCTCAACAACGGCACCGACGAGCAGAAGGAGAAATGGCTCCCCGGCCTCGCCACCGCCAACACCCTCAGCGCCGCCAGCTTCACCGAGCCCAACGTCGGCAGCGACCTTGGCAGCGTGGAAACCCAGGCCCAGCGCAACGCGGCCGACAACGGCTGGACGCTGCACGGCGAAAAGACCTGGTGCACCATGGCGCTCCAGGCCAGCGTCCTGACTGTGCTGTGCCGCACGGACCCCGACGCCAGCCTGCGCCACAAGGGCCTCAGCATCCTGCTCGCCGAAAAGACGCCCGACGCCTGGAATGAGCCAACGCTCACCGGCGGCCCGATCCCCAGCATCGGGTACCGCGGCATGAAATCGTACAGCGTCTTCTTCGACGGCCACCCCGTGCCCGACGAAAACGTCGTCGGGCTGGCCACGGGCAGCGGCTTCAAGCAGCTCATGAGCACGTTCGAAATCGCCCGCATCCAGACGGCCGCCCGCGCCGTCGGCGTCGGTCAGGCCGCCCTCGACTGCGCCCTCGCCTACGCCACCCAGCGCCGCCAATTCGGCAAGACCCTCGCCGAGCAGCCGGTGATCCGCCACAAGCTCGCCGAGATGGCCAGCCGACTGGAGGCCGCGCGGCAACTCACATACTACGCGGCCCGCCAGAAAGACACCGGCGCCCGCAGCGACCTCGAAGCCGGCATGGCCAAGATGGTCGCCACCGAAATGGTGGAATTCGTCTCCCGCGAAGCGCTGCAAATCCACGGCGCCTACGGCTACTCCGAGGAGTTCGACGCCCAACGCTATTGGCGCGACGGCAAGGTGTTCTCCGTGTTCGAGGGCACCAGCGAAATCCAGGCCGACGTCGTCGCGCGCCAGGTTCTGGGGAGGTACTCAGAATGACCGACAAGAAGAAGGCACAACCCATCGACGCCGACGTGATGGACACGGTCAACGCCGTCGTCACCGAGGGCATGAAGTGGGCCGCCGTCGCCGCCGACGCAGCCATGCGGACCCTCGAAGAGGCCGCCCCCGGCCTCGAGGCTGCAGCCCGCAAGGCCTTCGAACCCGTCCAGACGGCCGGCGAAGCCGCCGGCGCCGCGGCCGGCGCGACGGCCAGCGCCGTCGAAACGGGAGCCAAATCGGTGCTCAGCGAACTCCCCGAGGGGTCCCCGATCCGCAAGGACCCCTTCATCCAGTTCGTCGCCAAAACCGCCACCGTCAGCGCCCTCGCCCTCATCGCCGGCACCATCGTCATCCGCACCCGCAGCCCCCTCGACAAAGCCGGCAAAGCCGCCGCCGTCGGCGCGCTCGTCGACGCCATGCGCGAAGTCGCCCTTGACGGCGCCACGGCCTGGGTGAAGGGCGGGCCGCTGGGGAAGCTGGGCGGCGGAAACTGACGCCGGAAGCTACGCAACCTGCGCTGCCGCGGCCCCTGCCTGCCCCTCTTCCACGGGAACGGGCGCCTGCTCGTGGCCCCAGTACCGCTTCAGGCGACCATGCTCCCTGAACTCGACCAAGCCCTCCTCACCGAGGCGTTTCAACCGGTGCTGCGTCGTGCTGCGACTCCAACCCCACGAGGCTCCCGCGGCAACGACGGCGCCCTGCGCGGAGCCGGGATGAGCCAGCACCCAGTCATGCAGTCGCTTCAAATCGGGCTCCCGGAGCAACACCACCGTGTTCCACGTCTCCTCGTAGCGACCATGATTCTCGAAATAACGGAGAGTCGACTTGTGAGCATGCTCCTGAATCAACCGCCCGCCCAGGAGCGCCCCGATGTGGTGCCGAGCCGTACCCGCCGGAATCCCCGTACCCCGAACCAACTCGCGGAAGGTCGCGCCTGGGTTCTCCTGGATGTAACCATAGAGGAGCCTGCGATTGGGGTGCGACAACGGATCAGCCTTGGCTCGCGTGGAAAGAACGCCCAGGATCAGCTTGGCGCCAGCGGCGAGGAGGGCGGCGACGCCCAAGGCTGTAGCGACACTTGCGGGCCGCTCAAACAACACCGGGGTAGCGTCAAGCTGGATACCCGAAATGTCCCCGGCCACTTGGGCGGAAAGGCGACGAGATCCATCAGCAACGGGCCGAAGATCGAGCAGCGAGACATTCCCTTGTAGCCGCAGCGTCTTGCCCTCGCCCGTGACGCAATCGCCCAGATGACACATCCGGGAATCGCCGACGGGTAGGCGAAGTATTCCTTGGGTAGACATGTTGGCTCCGCGGGCTCCGCCAATGAACCCTGCGGATGTCGCGTTCATAGTTAGCAACAGATCGTCGGCTATGATGTGCGCGTACTGGAATTCACGGCGTTGTGCAAGCCCGCCGGGCCCCATCTGGACATCTTCTTCGCTGAAGCCGCCGCCGGCGATGCAGCGCTCGCCCGTTCGGCAATCCGTGGCGAGATTCAGCATTTCCAGTCGAGCCATGCCCCGGGCCTCCACGTTGAGGCTAAGGTTGGTGCCGAGCTTTGCGGAGACGATCGTGTGGGTGCCCGGCCAGCACTGGGGGCTCGCCAGCCAAGGGACGATTTCACCCTCCACTTCAAAATCCGGCGCCGCACAACCTGAAGGTCCATCCCAATCCAGAGATAGGAGGCCATTAGTTACCCCAAGTTGCAAGGAGGCAGCCGCGATCAGAATACCTCCAATTGGGCCGGCCTCGTACAGGGTAACGGCGTGAGGCGGCACTTCGGATGGCGTCAAGTCGTTGGGGGTCAGCAAACTCTGCCGGATCGGATTCAGCGGGCGGGGCCCTTCCCAGCGGACGGCGTGGCGGGTCTCGATTACCTCGCTGGCGCCGGATGGAAATGAAGCCGTGCCATCTAAGGTTCCTGATGGGCCGATGGCCAGGAACAGCCAGTCCAGCCCGGAGATGTTCGTGTTTCCCGCTGATTGGCCGGGGGGCAGGAACTCCACCGCGCCGTCTGTCGATGCATGGGCAATACTCGCCAGCAAGACGAATGCTACGTACGCGAGGCGCACCATGGATTATCAAACCTCTTCGCGTTGACGCTCGCATCGGCTGCCTCCAGCGTGTCGCCGATCATGGGAAGCACGGAATAGCCGGAGTTTCCAAAAAGTCCATCGGATGAAAAAGAGCCCAAGCTAGCCCGGTTATTGAGCGGCCCGAACGTGTGGCTAGAATTGAGGGATAGGATGACCGACTTGCCTTCGTGGACGCCGACCCATTGGCTCGCTGACGATTGGTAATTGGGCAAGGCTCGCACCCAGCGGGAGTCAATCGACGACTCAAGGCCCTCTTCGAAGGCCCACGTGGTTGTGAGATTGACCACCGCCCCGTTGGGAGACATCTGTTGTTGTGCCGAAAGCGTTTCAACCGGGATCCCCCACGCCTTGGCAAGCGCGGCGGACAGCCCGTCTTCGGTCGTGCCGACCCTGTGGATGATTCGTGTCCATGTCCGCGGCGTGCAATCGTTTTGCGGGCTGGCGTTCGTGTGGGCTTCCATCACTAGGGCAACGGGACCCACCTCCAATGACCCGAGGCCGATGCGTTCGCAAAACCAGGATTGCACAATGCCTTGGGACGTGGGCGGCGGTGTGGGGTCCCAACCTTCTGGAGGAGATCCGAAACCCACTGCGCTAGGCAGCTCAACGGCGTCAAAATGGGCCGTGCAGCCGGACAAGAAAACTTCATCGAGCGGCAGTTGCGCGTCGCCTGCCAAAGGGCTGCGGCGCTCAGGGGTGCCATCCTGGCCAGAAGAATCTGCGCTTTCTGAGCCGGAGGGGGAATCCTTGCCGTCCGGCCCTACCAGACAACCGGACAGCAGGAAGGCGGCCAGCAGTAGAAGCGACGGCATCACAGGATGCATACGTGCACTCCGACGCTTGTGATGGGCTCCGTGGCGGGAATACTAGCGATCATCGCCACCCAGGAGTAGTAGGCATGGGCCTCGCCGCGGAGAATCTCGTCCGATTGCGGGGCGCGCAGGCCCCCCGATTCCCATAGCAGGAGGAGGTCATTGCCGCACTTCGTGATGCATCGCTCAGCATCCACTTGCCAACATGGGTTGTTTGGTCCATCCAACCCGTCGATCCAGTCATCCTCGGCGGCTGTGGGTAGGGCGACCACCAGGCAGGTCAGAATTAATGCATGCAAACTGGTTGGGTGGGGATAGCATGCTACCATGCGATCAACGCGATATTGGCGAAACCCTTCATAAGCGGCACTCAACCACTTGTTGGCATTAACAAGTCGGCGGCCGCGTTGAGGGTTCCCCTTTCCCCGGCGCCGATGAAGGTCCACTCGGCCTTGGCAACCTAGAAATCGCCCTCCAACTGGCCGGGCTGCGTGAAGGTAACGTCGCCCTCAACCTTATCATGATAATCAGGAGAAAGAAATTTTCGTTCCCCTGCTTGAATGCCCGTCCGCTTCAAGCGCCCATAAGCCTACGCCGAGAAAAGGGACGACTTGCATACGGGTTATGGTCGGCTTGCACGGCCGGCGCAAGCGTCAACACCGCAGGCCACCCGACCAGCAGGGTGGGCTTCCCGTGAGCAACCCTAACGCTGGTTTCATATTACTTCCACTGGACCACTCGTTGGCATTGCGTGAATCGGGCCTTGCTGCCTGTCGGCCGGCGGCCAGCGGTTAGCCTTTCAATACCCCGCTTGTGGCGGTGCTGATGGCGCAGGCGCTTGCACACCTCACTGGCTCTGGGACGTACTTCGAGGATTTCGAAGTCGGGGACGTTCTGTTGCACGCTCGCGGGCGGACGATTCCGGATTCGGAGCACGTCATTGCCACGTGTCAGGCGCTCAACACCGCGCAGATTCACTTCAATCAGCACTTGACGGACAACGATCCGGCCATGCAGAAGCAGACCGGCGGTGAGCGCCTTGTGGTGGGGACGTACGTTTTGTCGATCTGCATGGGGCTGAGCAGCCAGGATACGACGGAGAATGCGGCGCGAATCCTGCGCATCTTGAAGGCCCGCCACTTGGCCGGTGTGTACCCCGGCGACACGTTGTACGCCAAGACGGAGGTGCTCGGTAAGCGGGACTCTCCGGAGCACCCGGATTGCGGGGTTGTGACGTTCAAGCTCCAGGGCCTCAAGGCCGAGGACCGGTCCAAGATCGCCGTCGAGGCGGAGTACGAGGCGCTGGTTCGCCGACGGCCGGCGTGAGCCCACCGCCCGCCTCGCTTTTGATCCGGGCGGGCAATGGGTCAGTGTGAAAGTACTCCTGGCCTTTTTGCTGCTTGCGGCGTCCATCGGGGGCTGCATCGGCGACGGCCCCGGCGCGCACGCGGTGTCGCCGTATTTTGTTGAGGACGATCCTCGCGTGCCGGAGGATTCGCGTGAGGCTGTGGAGACGTACGGCCCGCGCACGGGGGATCCTTACGCGCGTGTGCCGGACGCCATTCGTAGCGATCCGGATTGGCCGTTTCCGGTGTTTGGGCAACCCACGGTGATTGCCCGCTCGACGGGGCGGGAGATGAGTGTCGCGCTTGACCCGAACGATCCCGACCGCTTGATCGCGTGCGCGCCCACGGGCACGGGCGTCGTTGGTTCTGGTTACTCGGATCTGTGGTTGTCGGAGGATGCCGGCGAGTCGTGGCTGACGCTCAACCCGGAACCGGCGCTCGACACGCGTACCTTCACCGATGAGGGGGGCGACTGTGACGTGGCTATCGGACCCGACGGGACGCTCTGGTTCGTGGACAGTTGGCTTGGGGGCCTGAGCCTCGGCTGGAGCGCCAATGGCGGGGCCTGGACGGGCACCGCCCTGGCGGCCCCGGTTCCCATCGCGGATCGGCCGTGGATTCAGGTGGACTCGCAGGGTGTGGTACACCTGACGTACCAAGACCTTCAGTTCGGCATGCCGAGCGCCATCTGGTACACGCGCACAACCGATGGGCTCGTCTTCACGCCGCCAACGAGTGTTACGACTGCGACAACGGACGGCGCATTCACCTGGACCGGCGATTTCGCCGTGAGCGACGACGGCTCGCAACTGCACAGTGTCTACGTCCGCCGGCCGGACGCCATTCCCGACGATGCCACGCCCGAGCAGGTGTGGGTCGCTTCAAGCACGGACGGCGGGTCCACGTGGGAGAACCAGATGATCTCCCAGCGGGATGGGCGCGCCAGCTTCCTGTATCCTTCCCTTGACCGCGACGCCGATGGCGGCCTGCACGTGGTCTTCAGCGAGTTTCGGCCGGATGATCAGCCCACGTTCTACACCACCAGCGGCGACGGCGGGGCCACGTGGAGCGAACCGGTCCCGGTGCTGGAGGGCGTGCGCAGCGGAGCGCCGTGGGTGGCCGCCCGCGAGCCGGGCCAGGCCATGGTTCTGTTCTCCGGCACGCCGGACGTTGGCGTGCCGAACGACGAGCGAGACTGGTACCTTTACTGGGCGCGGGTCGAGGCGGCTTCTGGCAAGGTTCAGGTGGCGACGACAACAGCGGCGCCCCTCCATCATGGTTCGCAGACCACGTTCCCGGAGTTCAACATGATCGCCATCGACGCTGCCGGGCGGGCCCACATCACAGCGGTCGCGCCCTGGATCGACGACGGCGGCAGCTTTGCCGACTGGCGCGCGTACCACCAGTTGCAGGTGGCCGGGCCGCCCAGTTAGCGGTGCTTCGGGGCCACTGCGGGCCTCGGCCGCGTCGGCGCGTTCCCACCAGCGCCGTCCACGACGCGAATCGACGCCGCAACCCGGGTGGCGGTCGCCCGCGCCTCGTCCGTGTTGGCTCCCCGCGCAACGACGACGCCCATGCGGCGGCTTCCTGGCGTGTCGGGCTTGCCAAAGAGACGCAACTGGACGCCTGAGCCAGCCACGGCCTCATCCACGCCCGCGAACGCCGGAGCGTCGCTGGCCTCGGTCGACTTGATGACCGCGCTGGCGGCGGGGCCTAGGAAGCCCACGTCGGGCACCCCCAGGCCCGTGATCGCCCGCACGTGCAGGGCGAACTCGGAGAGCACCTGGGACCCAAGGGTGACGAGCCCCGTGTCGTGGGGTCGGGGGCTCACCTCGCTAAAGATGACCTCGTCGCCGCGAACAAAGAGCTCGACGCCGAACAGGCCCCAGCCGCCCAGCGCCTCGGTTACCGCCGCAGCCATCTCCTGTGCCCGCGCCAGCGCCGCCTCGCTCATCGGCATCGGCTGCCATGATTCGACGTAATCGCCGTCCTCCTGCCGGTGGCCGATGGGCGGGCAGAACGTCGTGCCGCCCGCGTGCCGGACGGTCAGCAGAGTGATCTCGTAATCGAAGTCCACGAAGCCCTCCACGATGACCCGGCCGGTCTTGGTTCGACTTCCCGCGGCGGCGTACTCCCACGCCGCCGGTGCCTCCTCCGGCGACCGAACCGTCGATTGGCCCTTGCCGCTGCTGCTCATGGTGGGCTTCACGACGCACGGCAGCCCCACCGCATCGACGGCCGCCATGTACTCCTCCAGACTGGAAGCGAACCGGTATGCGCTCGTCGCCAGGCCAAGCTCCTGCGCCGCCAGCGTCCGGATGCCCTCCCGGTCCATCGTGAGCCGCGCCGCCCGCGCCGTCGGAATGACGTTCCAACCCTCCGCCTCGAGGTTCTCCAGTTCCGCCGTGGCGATCGCCTCGATCTCCGGGACGATCCAGTCCGGCCGCTCCGCCTCGACCACCCCCCGCAATGCCGCCGCGTCGGTCATGTCAACCACGTGGCTTCGGTGCGCCACCTGCATCGCCGGCGCGTTGGCATAGCGATCCACCGCGATGCATTCGATGCCGAGGCGCTGCGCCTCGATCATCACTTCCTTGCCCAGCTCGCCGGAGCCAAGAAGCAGCAGTCGTCGGGCGCTGGCGGTGTTGGGAGTGCCCCAGATCATGGGCCGCCATGCAGACTCCCGCACAAGGCCTTGACCGGTGGGGCGCCCTTCGCGCACCACTGGCGTTGCACGGCCGGTGGGTTTCTGTTGGCCGTCAGGTTGCCCGGCCGAGGCCTCATGAAACACGTTCTCGTCCTCGCGCTCGCCTTTGCCGCCTTCGCCACGGTTCCCGTCGACGTCGTCGAACCCGCCGAAGCTTGCCAGCCCTACACCTGGTACTGCCCCCTCACCGGCGACTCGTACGGAATGTGCGGCGGGTTGCCGGTCAACTCGCCCCTCGTCCAATGCGCCGTGGACTTCGTCCTGCGCCGCTGACACGGTTGACTCGCGTTGCCCTCGTTCTTTTCGTTCTCCCTCGGCCGGCCGGCGGGCGCGACGCGCCCCCTCGCCGTGTGCAACCGCCGCGTTGCACGTTCGCTACTGATGTGTTTCCCAAGTGCCCGTGGGCACTTACGGGTGAATCATGAAGCATTTTCTTGTTTTTGCACTGGCCCTCGCCGCTCTGGCGATGGTGCCGGTGGACATCGTTGAGCCGGCCGAAGCGTGCCGCCCCTACTCCGTCTACTGTCCCCTGACGGGCCAGTTCTACACGGGCTGCGGAACCACGGGCGCCGACGCTCCCTACGTCCAGTGCGTGCGTGACTTCCGCGCGCCGCCTTGACGAGCAAACCGGAGAGCCCTCCCCCGCCTTCCTTCCCTTTCTTTTACGGAATTTTGATGATGTCCGGGCGGCCGGCCGGCCTGACGCCGCGCCACGACGGCCGCCGTGCACCCGGGGCGCTGCGCATTCGGTAGCCTTGATACACCCAATGCTGTGGCGTCCTCCAAAGGTGATGCATGATGAAGCATATCCTCGTCTTTGCTCTGGCGCTGGCCGCGCTGGCCGTGGCTCCCGTCGATGTCGTTGAACCCGTCGAAGCCTGCCAGCCGTACGAAGTCTACTGTCCCCTGAACGGCGAGCGCTACCGCGGCTGCGGCAACTCGAAGCCCCTTGAGTCGCCCATGGCGCAGTGCGCCCGGGACATGCTGCCTCCGTAAGGGGGCGGACCCTTCCACCGGTCCGTCCGGTGGCTCCGGCCCCTGCCGTCCCACGTCCCCCTTTCACCTCAGTCGAAGCCGGCCGGGCCCATTGCGCCCACCGTGTGCGATCCCAACCCTTTCAACCCACCATTCCTCCTGCGCGCCACTTCGGAAGGAGCCGCAGCCCTGCGGCGCCCGACCGGTTCACGAGGAACGAACATGTCTCGCCCCACTCGCGTTCGCCGCAGCGAAATCACGACCCCTGGCCACTCCGTCAAGATGATCGCCAAGGCCGCCGGCACTGGCGCCGACCTGGTCATGATGGACCTGGAGGACGCCTGCGCCGTCAGCCAGAAAGTCGCCGCCCGCGACGCCGTCATCGAGGCCGCCAACACGGTTGAGTGGGGCGACACGATCGCCGCTTTCCGGCCCAACAACGTGCACACGGAGTTCTTCTTCGACGACATCACCCGCGTGGTGCTGGAGGCCGGCAAGAACATCGACATCATCATCCTACCCAAGACGGAGTCCGCCGACGAGATCCGCTACGTCGACCAACTCCTGACCCACCTGGAGCGCAAGGCCGGCCTGCCCCACGGCAAGATCGGCCTCGAAGTCCTGATCGAGAGCTGCAAAGCTGTGCTGGAGGTCGAGAAGATCGCCACCGCCAGCCCCCGCCTGGAGGCCCTCATCTTCGGTGTCGCCGACTACGCCGCCGACACCGGCGCCGAGTTGCGCCCCGACATCAACACGGACTTCACGTACAGCCGCCAGAAGCTGGTCAACGCCGCCCACGCCAACGGCCTCGACGCCATCGACTGCGTGACCATCAACTTCCGCGACATGGACCAGGTGCGCACCGACGCCACCATCGGCAAGCGCATGGGCTTCGACGGCAAGTGGTGCATCCACCCCAAGCACGTCGAAATCGTCAACGAAGTCTACACGCCGACGCCGGCGCAAGTCGCCCGCGCCAAGGACCTGATCGCCCTGTACGACAAGGCTGACTCCGACGACGGCCTCGGTGCCGTCGTGTACGGCGACGAAATGGTTGACAAGGCCACCATCCGCGTCGAGGAGCGGATTCTCGGCGTCGCCAGGAAGGCCGGGCTCGTCGAGTAGCCTGACTCGGGGTCGGGCGCCGCCGGCGAGCGCCGCCTGGGGCGCCGCCGCCCGTCAAGCCGCGTCGTGACGCGACTCGCCATCGCCGGGGACGGCGGTGTCGGCGGGCTCACCCCTGGCTCCACCGAGCGTCAAGAGGATGGCTCCGGGGACGGCGAAGAGGGCCCAGAAGAAGGCTCCCGCGTTCGCGTAGGCGACCGAATCCAAATTGACGTCGGCCCAGAAGAGCCAACTCACTAGCCACATCCACATGTATCCCATCGGAACGAGGCTGACGCCGAGGCACATCCAGCCGCCCACGAGCAGGCCGAGTCGCGGCGGGCGCGGAGGTCGTGGCCAGCCGCGCGCGGACCGGCTCCAGGCGGCACCGAGGATCAGGGCGCCGGGAACGGCGAAGGCAACGCCGTAGAGGGCTGCGGCGTTGGCCAGCCACCGAGCCTGCCACGAGCCGGTTAGCCATGCATACACCCACGCGAGGGCGACCAGGAATCCGGGCAGGGCGAGGGCGATGAGGGTCCAGCCGACGGCGGCGGCCGCGGGGCGCTTCACGCGAGGCGATTCGCGTCCGAGGGGTTAACCCTGAGCCCTAGCGGACGTTGACGCCCTTCCAGAACGCCACGTGGTTCTTGATTTCCTTGGCCGCATCTAGTGGGGCGGGGTAGGTCCAGGCGGCGTCCTTGTTGACATCGCCGTCGACCACCACGTCATAATAGCTGGCCACGCCTTTCCAGGGACATGTTGTCTTGGTGGTGCTGGGGCGCAGCATCCCCTGCTCGACGGCCGAGGGCGGGAAGTAATGGTTGCCTTCCACGACGACGGTTTCGTCGCTGGCGGCGATCAGTTTGCCCTGCCAGGTGGCTTGGTGGGAGGTCATCTAGACCACCCCGGCCAGGCGGAAGGCGGGCTTCGGGTGGCGGGGGTTATTCGGGCCGGTCCCGGTTTCTTCATGGGGGTCATCAGGGCGCCATCTGTTGTTCTCGTTACAAGAGTTGGCGCTTTTGTGCAGGAAATGGCGCCCCGATGGTAGGTCTCCCGCGGGGCCAATTGGGCTTTGGGGCGGTGCCATGCGTGCCCCGGGCCCAGGCTTTGCCTGGGCCTCAACGCCCCCAGGAGGACGTTTGCTCCGTCCGGCGGCACTTGCGGCAAGCGCCGGGCTACGGCTATGTGTGCGCTACGGTCGCAGATCGGCCAGGCCGCCGGGGCGCAGGAGGGC
>JBFJYU010000053.1:0-12774 GCA_041622435.1 Thermoplasmatota archaeon
GCACCGGCTTGCGGCTTCGCGCCGAGCCAGAGAGCGGGCTTGCTCGGGCCACATGGCCGCGCCTTTTAAGATTCCATGATGCCGGGCGGACGGGCCGGACCGCCCCCCTTGGTCGATCACTTGAGAAAGCCCTCGCGTGCGCGTGGCGAATCTGCGGAAATGAAATGAATAGGGGATGTAGTTTTGCCCGGTTTGGTGATTCAAGAACCTATCCCCTCGGCGGCCTTGGAGTTGATAAAACCCATGACAAACCTTAAGCCTAGAAGCGGCAATGGAACCGTCGAAAGCAAACGTCTTTGTACGCGTCCGGCGGCCAAGGGAGTGACGTTTATGGCAGAGAAGAAGAAGGATCAAATCGAAGAGATCACGACCTGCCCGGAGTGCGGGTCTGACCACATCAAGACCGACTACGAGCGCGGTGAGATGGTATGCGAAACGTGTGGCCTCGTGCTGGACGACGCGTTCATCGACCAGGGCCCCGAGTGGCGCGCGTTCGACTCCGAGCAGCGTGAGAAGCGTGCCCGTGTCGGTGCTCCGATGACCTATACCATTCACGACAAGGGTTTGTCCACCATGATTGGGTGGAAGAACAAGGACAGCTACGGCAAGTCCATCCCCACGCGTAACCGGGCCCAGTTGTACCGGCTGCGCAAGTGGCAGCGGCGCATTCGCGTCAGCAATGCCACGGAACGCAACCTGGCCTTCGCGCTGTCCGAACTGGACCGCATGGCCTCCGGCATGGGCCTGCCGCGCAACGTGCGCGAGACGGCCGCCATGATCTACCGGCGCGCGGTCACCAAGAACCTCATTCGCGGTCGCTCCATTGAGGGCGTCGCGGCTGCGGCCTTGTACGCGGCGTGCCGCCAATGCGACGTGCCCCGTACGCTGGACGAGATCGCGGACGCCAGCCGTGTGTCGCGCAAGGAGATCGGCCGGACCTACCGGTTCATCGCGCGCGAGCTCAAGCTGAAGCTGATGCCGACGGCGCCCCAGGACTACATCCCGCGCTTCTGCTCCGAGTTGAAGCTGTCGGGCGATGTCCAGGCGAAGACCATCGACATCCTGAAGCAGGCTGCCGACCGGGAGTTGACGAGTGGAAGGGGGCCGACCGGCGTCGCCGCCGCCGCCATCTACATCGCCAGCATCCTGTCCGGCGAGCGCCGCACCCAGCGCGAGGTCGCTGAAGTGGCCGGTGTCACGGAAGTGACGATTCGGAATCGGTACAAGGAGCTGGCCGAAAGGCTGGACATTGACATCGTCCTCTGAGCGCAGCGAAGAGACAAGGTCGATGGCGCCTTTCGGGCAGTAGCGAAGGCCACCGGCCTGAGCGATCAGGCTGTTCGAGCCGCAGGCTCGGACAGTCTGAAGCTCGCCGAAAGGCTGGACATTGACATCGTCCTCTGAGCGCAGCGAAGAGACGAGGTCAATGACGCCTTTCGGGCAGTAGCGAAGGCCGCAGGCCTGAGCGATCAGGCTGTTCGAGCCACGGGCTCGGACAGTCTGACGCTCGCCGGATGTCCTAGACATTGTGCTCTGTAGAGCGCGCAGCGAGCTTCAGAGCAGGGCCACACAGCGGCTCAGACCCTGTTGTCGAGCCGAAGGCTCGGCAATAGGGGGCAGTAAGCGCGATGCCGGTGGACGGGCGCTTCGCGAGCAGCGAAGCCGCAGGCGTGACCCTACGCCTGCGCGGCGGCGATCCGTTGCTCGATCTGTGCGTCGAGCCAGTCGTGCAACAACAGCCGTTGCTGGAGGATGTGGCAAGCGGACCACGTGACGCCCGGCATGGCCGCCAGCGCTTGTCGGGTGCGCGTGACGTCGAGGGGCGTCTCGACCACTAGGGAGGCGACGACGACCGGGCCGCCTTGGTTGAGGTACGTGATTCCGGGCCACGCCTCGATGCGCCGCCGGACCTCCGCGGGGTCGTCGGCGGCGATTTTGGCCTCGACGATGATGCCTTTGTCGAACCGGCTGAAGTCGGTTCCGAGGGTCAAAAACGCACCGCGGCCCTGCTGTAGCGCCTCGATGCGCCGCCGGGCCGTCTTGGTTGAAACTCCCAGGTCGGCGGCGATGTCGGCCAGCGGCGCGCGCGCTCCACCCCGCAGGACCTGAATGAGGCGCCACGTGGCCGGCGTGGGCTTGATCGTGGGGGCGGGCATGTGGACCGGGATGACACGGGGGGCGGCTCCCGCCAGGCTTTCCAGCAGGGCCAGCCAGCGCCGCCGGTGCTCGGGCGCCGTATAGTAGAGCCCCGCCAGGCCGCCGTCGTGGTAGTCGAACAAAATGCGGGCCCCTTCCAGCGCGGCGAGTTGGGCCATGAGACGCGCCTTTTCCGGCCCTTCGGGGCAGTCGAACTCGAAGCGCGTCATTTCCGTGCCGAGTAGGCCGGGGTTGACGGCGACATCCCAGCCGAGGATGATGCCGCGATCCTGTAAGCGTTGCATGCGCTGGCGCGCGGCGTCGCGGCTGAGGCCCGTGTGGCGCGCGGCGGCGGCCATGGATGCGCGGATGTCCCAGTTCCATGCTTCGCCGGATGCGAAGAAGCGCACCAGTGCCGCATCTGTCGTGTCCACGTTGGCGCCTCGTACAGGACGAAGCGGACGGTTCCGGAAGTAATGTTCCCAATTGCGGTGGGCGTTTCGCGCTGCCACCAAGTAGGAGCGGGCGCTGCTATGCTCATGGCGACCAAGACTCGCTCAAGAGGCTCGCAAGTGACCCTGATGCTGCTGGTGCCGGCGGCCGTCGTTCTCCTGACGGTGCCGGCGCTGCTGATCGTCCCGCCCGGCCACGAGGGCACGGAGGGCGGCCCTGTCGACCACAACTGGGGTGGCCACGCCTGGAGCCACGCCAACGTGGCCTGGTTCCTCGGCGTCATGGCCGCGGTTTTCTACCTGCGCGCCGGCAGGCCTACCCTCGCCCAGGCGTTCGCCGGCAACCGGTTCGGCTTCCTGGCGTGGGCGGCCGTCGTTTGGGGCGCCGCCGGGTTCGCCGCAGACGGTGTGCTGACAGCCATGGTCGGCGACGACACGACATGGACTCACGACACCGCGCTGCAAATGGGCTTGCAGTTCCCGTTCATGATCGGCATCCTGGTCTTCGGGATCCCGGCTTTGGTGCGCGAGCTCCGCCGGCCGAAGCGGCAGCCTGCACGAGGCCTCCCCGCCTGAGGCACGGCTCCACGCGCGCGGCGCAAACTTGACCCGCCGCGCGAAGATGCGACCCTGTGCCCCGCTTCGCGCCGCTCATGGCCCTCGCCCTCCTCGTCGCCGGCACCTTGGCCGGATGTTCCTCAGATCCAGCCGCCGACGGTTCCCTCCCGTGCGGTTCGTTGCCCACGACGACCACGGTGACCGAGGTGCGCGCGCCGGACATCGTGGTCCAAGACGGCGACCTGGTGCTGCACGCGGCCGAGGCATCGGTGCGGGTCCACGACGCCGACGGCTGTCGCCCCATCGCTGTTGCGGACATCCGCGCCGGGGATTGGCTGGGCCACGACGCCACCCAGATCGCCGAGTCGTACCCGGCACAAGCGTGGCCGGACAACATCGTGATCGATCGGCGGTAGGCGACGCCACGGCCGGGCGCAGCCACGGGAGCGTGAACGGCCCCAGCCCACACCTTCCATGAACCGTCCCGGCGATGGGGTGTCGTGCGTGGACGCTCCCTCCTCTGGTTGGCTGTCTTCCTGGCTGCGGGTGCCGCTCTCTCCTGGGCCGCCGGCGAGGCCGGACGCGGACCCGCGTCGCTGCGCGGCGCCTGGCCAACCCTCGCGGGCTCCGCCGCCTTCGCCCTCGGCGTCTGGCTGCTTTTCCTCGGCGCCCACGCGGTGGCCAAGCGCAGCCACCCCCACGCGGCGCGCTCCCTCGTTCACTTGCAGACGCTGGCCAGCGCGATCGTCGCGGTGCTGGCCCTCGGCGCCGTCGTTGGCGGCTTTCAAACAGCCCTGGTCAGCCTCGGTCTGGTGGGCTTCGGGCTGACGCTTGCCCTCCAGCGCCCCATCCTTTCCATGGCCGGCTGGGCCAGCCTCGTTTTTGGCGGCTCCGTGCGCGTCGGCGACCGCATCCGGGTCGGCGACCTCACGGGGGACGTTCTTGACATCACCCTGTTCACCACGCGGCTCTGGGAGGTCGGCCAACCGGGCAGCCCCACGCCGGGGCGGCCAACGGGCCAGGTGGTCACCGTCAGCAACGCCGTGTTCCTGGAGAAGGCGGTCGCCAACGCCACCGGCGACACGCCGATCGTTTTCGACGAATTCGTCGTGAACGTGGCCTTCGAATCGGACCAGGCGCTCGCCCGGCGACTCCTTCAGGACGTCGGCGCGCAAGTCGTCAATCCCGACCAACACCAGCAGATGGCCCGAACCTATCGCCGGCTGACCAGGGGCCTCAGCCTCGAAGCCAACTTCCCCGACAAGCCGTTCATCCTGGCCGAGTCGAAACCCAGTTGGATGGAGTATCGGCTCCGTTTCCTGGTCGACGCTCGCGCCGCGGGCCGCGTCCAGTCACGCCTGACGGACGCCTGGAACGAGGCCACGGCCCGGCACCCGGAGCAGATCAGGCCCATTTTCAACCGGACGCAGACCCAACGCATCGACGCCGACGGGTTCGTCGTCGGCGGCGCCTGATCGTGGGTTACCGGCGGTTAGACCAGCGGGTGCGCGTCCACGGCCCAAGCCTTGCTGTCGACGCGGTAGGGTTCCTCGCCGAGGCCGTCGCCGTTGCGGTCGACACCCGCGTAGTCGCTCCACAGGTTGCCGCCCTGCCACTCGCCGCCCGCCACGTTGGTGCCCGGCCGCTTGGGCAGGAACCAGAAGTTGGGAGCCACGTCCCGGATGCGGGTGTTGCGCGCGTTGTCAAACACGTTGTCAACGATCACGTTGGCCGTCGCGGCGCCGCCAAGTTCCATGCCCACGGTGTTGTTCAGCAATTCGTTCCGCTTGATGTCGTTGCCAACCGATCCCTGGAGAGACAGGCCGCGGTTGTTGTCGGCGATGGTGTTCAGGCGGATCGTGTTCGCGCCGCCATCGACCGCGCGCATGCCGACATCGTTGCCACTGATCGCGTTGCTGGACACGGTCACGAGGCGGGTGCTGGCCAATTGCAGGCCGGTGGCATGGCCGGAGAACTCGTTGGCGTGGATGGCCATGCCGCGGTGGATGCCCCAAGCCAGCGCGGAAGGGGAGTTGCTGACGAGGACGCCGTAGCGGCCATTGTCGGCCAGGATGTTCTGTGCCAGCACGTGGCCCGTGTTCTGGCTGCTGCCGCCGCCGAGGAACTGCACGCCGTCGGCGCCGTTGTTGGAGACGGTGTTGCCGACCACATCGACGAAGTTGGAGTCGAAGACGTAGACGCCCACGTCGCCGTTGCCGGTGACGATGTTGCCCTCCACGCGGGTGCCGCTCGTGCCGCTGATTTGGATGCCGCGCCCCGTGTTGTTCTGCGCAGTGTTTCCAGTGATGGTGGCGGCGCCACCGGCCACGATGATCCCCGTTTCGCCGTCCTGGATCAGGTTGTCCTGGATCGTGGTCGTTCCAGCCTCAAGCAGCGCGCCGATCCGGTTGGCACTCAGGTTGTTCTGCGACAGCGTCATCCCAAAGGCCGACGCATAGATGCCCGTGGCGAATCCCGTGGCATTGGACTGCTCCACGGCTCCGTTGGGGGTGGCCACCAGGCGCACGCCGATTCCGGCAAGCGGGTCGAACTGGCCAGGGCCTGTGAAGGTGCCGTTGATGATGAGGAAGTGAAGCATCACGTCCTCGATGGCGAAGGCGTCGCCGGAGGAAACCGTGAGGGCCAACCCTTCGATGCGAATCGGGTCGGAGGCTGAGCCGCTTCCGGACCAACCGTGTGCCGCGGCCTGCGTCATGAGGTCGGCATCGCCGACGATGCTGAGGTTGGCCGCGCGGCCGGGCATGTTGGGTGTGAAACCGGTGCAAGCCGGTATGATTAGCAGAATAGAAATGAGTGCAGCAACACGAACCATTGTACTCTCCAGGGTCGGGGACCCCTACCATTGCCATCAACTACAAGAACCCCGCCTTTGCGCAGGTCTTGTGGCGCAGGGTTAAGCCAGCGCGTGCAGGTCCAAAACGGCATCGGTGATTTCAGCAAAATTCAGCGGCTGTGTAACTATTCGGGTTGCGGCACTGGCCACTTCAGGTGATGCAAAAACAGCAATTCCTGCGCCCACGTTTTTCCATACAGGAACGTCGTTGGAGCCGTTGCCGACGTGGCAGACGCGTTGGGCGGGGATGCCGTCGGCTGCGAGCCGCTGGGCGAGGTTGGCCCATTTGTCGAAGCGGGCGTCGATCCCGATTTGGGCGCCCTCCTTGACGGTCACGGGACTGCACACCGGCCGCGTGATGGCCCAGCGGCCTAGGAAGTCGGCCAGGGTGCTTGGCTGGTCGGTCAGTAGTGTCACGTCGAGGCCGGCGTCGCGCAGTCGCCGCACGCCGTCGGCGATGCCGGGTAGCCAGGGCCCGGCTCGCAGGGCGCGGTGGATCTCCTGCAGGGACAGGGGCTGGACCCACGCCCACTGCTCCCAGAAGGTCTCCTCGAGGGTCTGCTGGCCCGAGAAGTAGCGCGCGTCGCTGGCCGCGACGTCGTCGCCGCGCCCGAGGGCCTTGAGGACAACCTCGAAGGCCGTGGTGTGGGGCAGGAGGGTGCCGTCCAGGTCGAGGGTGATGAGGTCGAAGCGGCCCACGGCGGCGGGCAGGCGGGCGGGGTTCAAGGCGGTGGTGGCCGGCGCGTGGCTGCGGGCGCTGTCCATTCACGTTCACCTGGCTGCACAAACGCCTTTTGTAATTGGCACCTCAACAGGAGTAGGTGACGGCGCCCAAGCCCCGCGGGGCCAACGGGGCCCTGGATGGCTTTCTTCCCGTGGTCCGGGAGTGGTTCGAGCGGACGCTGGGCGAACCGACTCGGGCCCAGCAGCGGGCGTGGCCGCTGATTGCCGGGGGCCGCAATGTGCTCGTGGCGGCTCCGACGGGCTCCGGCAAGACCCTCGCCGCATTCCTTTCGGCGCTGGATGGGCTGCTTGGCCAAGGCCCCGAAATCGCCGACGAAACCACCGTGTTGTACGTGTCGCCGCTGAAGGCGTTGTCCAACGACGTGCAGAAGAACCTGCAAGGGCCGCTGGCGGAACTGCGCGAGGCCCACCCGGAGCTGCCGGAGGTGCGCGTGTTCGTGCGCACGGGCGACACGCCAGCCAGCCAGCGCACGGCGATGCGCAAGCGGCCGCCACACATCCTTGTCACGACGCCGGAATCCTTGTACGTGCTGCTGGGCAGCGACGGGGGCCGCAGGATGCTGTCGACGGTTCGCACGGTGATTGTGGACGAGATTCATGCATTGGCGGCCGACAAGCGGGGCTGCCACCTTGCCCTCAGCCTGGAGCGCCTGGAGGCGCTGGCTGCGGCGCACGGCCCCGGCGGGCCGCTTCAACGCATCGGCTTGTCGGCGACGCAGAAGCCCATCGAGGACACGGCCAGCCTCCTGGTCGGTGCCGGGCGCGACGTGCAGATCGTGGATGAGGGGCACCTGCGTCACCTGGATCTGGGCATCGAGGTGCCGGGCTCGCCCCTGGAGGCGGTGTGTTCACACGACACCTGGGACGAGGCGTACGACCGCATGGTCGACCTGATCCGGGAGCACCGGACGACGCTGGTGTTCGTCAACACCCGCAAGCTGGCGGAACGCATTGCCGCCCGGTTGACGGAAAAACTGGGCGAGGACGAGGTGTCCTGCCACCACGGCAGCTTGTCGCGGGAGCGGCGCCTGGATGCGGAGCAGCGCCTCAAGGCTGGCTCGCTGCGGGCTCTCGTGGCCACGGCGTCCCTGGAGTTGGGCATCGACATCGGCGACGTGGATCTGGTCATCCAGGTGGGCTCGACGCCGTCGATCCGGACTTTCCTTCAGCGCGTCGGCCGCGCCGGTCACGGTGTCGCTCGCACTCCCAAGGGCCGCATTTTCCCACTCACGATGGACGAACTCGTGGAGGCGACGGCACTCGTGCGCGCCGTCCAGAGGGGCGACCTCGACCGCACGCCGCAGCCGGTGGCGCCGCTGGACATCCTGGCGCAGCAGGTCGTGGCGGCGTGCGTCGGCGAGCCGTGGGCCGAAGAGGCGTTGTTCGAGGTGCTGCGCCGAGCGTGGCCGTACCGCGACCTGACCCGCGCGTCGTTCGACTCCGTGGTGGCCCTGCACACCAGCGGCCGGGGGGCACTGCTCCACCGCGACGGCGTCAACGGCCGGCTGCGTGCCACCAAGCGCGCCCGCCTCACGGCGCTCACCTGCGGCGGCGCCATTCCGGACGTGGCCGACTACACCGTCATCCAGCAGCCGGAGGGCATCCGGGTGGGCAGCGTCAACGAGGATTTCGCCATCGAATCCAGCGCCGGAGATATCTTCCAACTCGGCAACACCAGTTGGGCCATCCTCAAGGTCGAGCGGGGCACGATGTACGTTCAGGACGCCCACGGCGTGCCACCAACACTCCCGTTCTGGCTGGGCGAGGCGCCCGGCCGCACGCCGGAACTGTCCCTGGAAGTCGCCACGGTTCGCGACGCCAAGGGGCCGCTGGAGGACCTGGCAGACGAACTGCCGGCAGCAGCCCGCACCCAACTCGCCCACTTCGCCGAGGAGGGTCGCCGGGTCCTTGGCACGGTGCCCACCCAGAGCCGGGTCGTCGCCGAGCGGTTCTTCGACGAATCGGGCGGCATGCAACTGGTACTCCACGCACCCTTTGGCAGCCGGATCAACCGTGCATGGGGCCTGGCGCTGCGCAAGCGCTTCTGCGTCGGCTTCGGCTTTGAGCTGCAAGCGGCGGCGACCGAAGACGCGATTCTCCTGAGCCTCGGGCCCCAGCACAGCTTCCCGCTCGCCGAGGTCTTCGACTACCTCCACCCCGACTCCGTCCGGGAGGTGCTCATCCAGGCCCTCCTGACGAGCCCCATGTTCGAGACCCGCTGGCGCTGGAACGTCAGCCGATCCCTGCGCGTGGAACGCTTTCAGAGCGGCCGCCGCGTTCCGGCTCCGCTGCTGCGCATGCGCGCCGACGACGAACTCGCCGCCGCCTTCCCACAGGTTGCCGCGTGCTTCGAAACCCTGCCCCCCGGGCCCATCGAGGTGCCCATGGAGCACCCCATCGTCGGCCAGACCATCGAGGACTGCCTGCACGAGGCGATGGACCTGGACGGCCTCGTCGAAATCCTCCAAGCCATGCGTGACGGCCGCATCGAAACGGTCGCCGTCGACACGCCCGAACCCTCCGTGTTCGCCCACTCCATCCTCGCTGCCAAGCCCTACGCCTTCCTCGACGACGCGCCCCTGGAGGAGCGCCGCACCCAGGCGGTGATGACCCGCCGCGCCCTCGACCCCAAGATGGCCGACGAACTCGGCGCCCTCGACCCCGCCGCCATCATCCGCGTGCGCGAAGAGGCGTGGCCCCACGCCGATGGCCCCGAGGAGGTCCACGAGGCGCTCGGCTGGATGGGCTTCGTCACCGACGCCGAGGCCGACCGGTCCGGCTGGAGCGCCTGGGTCGCCGAACTCGCCGCCGCCGGCCGCGTCCACCGCGAAGCCGACGGCCGCTGGTTCGCCGTCGAAGCGCCCCGCGACGCCAAAACGGTCCTCAAGGGACGGCTGGAAGCACTCGGCCCGGTCGTACCCAACGCCGCCGACGAACCCACACTCCTCGAACTGGAAGCCGACGGCGTCGCCATGCGTTGTCGCTTCGACGGCCAGGCCGGCTGGTGCGACCGCCGCCTGCTCGCGCGCATCCACCGCTACACCATCGAGAGCCTGCGCAAGGACATCGAACCCGTGGCCCCCGCACAATTCCTGCGCTTCCTCGCGTCCTGGCAACACGTGGACCCGGACCACCGCCTCCAGGGCCCGCGCGGCCTCGCCACCGTGCTCGACCAATTGGCCGGATTCGAGATTCCCGCCGCCGCTTGGGAAGACGTTTTGCGCGCCAGAATCAGCGACTACCGACCCGATTTCCTCGACCAGCTGACCCTTTCCGGCGAATTTGTCTGGGGCAGAATTTGGGGGACCGGTTCCGGCCCCGTCAGAACGGCCCCGATTGCCCTTGTTCATCGGGAAAACCTCGACCAATGGCGGCGCCTGGCCGGCGCTCCCGAACACCCGGATGAATTGACAGGATACGCCCGCATCCTGCACGAAGCGCTCGAACAACGCGGCGCCGTGTTCCCGCAGGAACTCCAGAAAACCTGCGGCCTCCTGCCATCCCAATTCGAAATTGGATTGGGCGAGCTAATTTCCCGCGGATTGCTCACCGGAGACTCCTTCGCGTCTCTTCGCCAACTCTTGAAGGCCCCCTCGCGCCGACCCCGGCGAGGCCCGGGCGCGCGCGCCGTTTTTGCGGGCCGGCTATCGCTTCTTCCGGCCCCTGAATCCGAACCCGAAGCAGAATTGCACGATGCCCAAACGGATGCGGAGTTCATCGCGCGACAACTCCTCCAACGCACCGGCGTCGTCTTCAAACGAACCGTTGCCCGCGAACAACTCGGCGTCGCCTGGCGTGACCTGGTACGAATCTACCGCAACATGGAATTGCGCGGAGAAGTTCGCGGCGGCAGATTCGTCGCCGGATTTGCCGGCGAACAATTTGCCCTGCCCGAGGCCGTGGAATTGCTGCGAAAAACCCGGCGCAAAGGCGAAACCCAAACCGTTGAGGTGGGGGCTGGCGACCCACTGAATTTCCAGGGAATCCTGACGCCCGACAAGCGGGTTTCACGCTTGGAGAAAGTGCGCGTGGCTGTGTAGCTGCCTTGCCGGGGCCCTAGCCCCTTCGTCGCCCGGCCGCGGCGATCGTCGCCGAGGCAAGAAGGGCCAGCCCCGGCCCAGGAGACTCCCGATCGTCCGGCCGCTGCGATCGCAGGAACTCCTGCAACGGCGATGAGTCCGGGGGGGCGACAGAAGACGGGGCCGAAACGCGGTAGGCCGAACGACCGTCAGCGTGATCCCCGTATTGATCCAAGCTTTCGTAGGAATTCCAGGTGTTCGCCCGCCACTGCGTCAGACGGGTCTCGTCGTCGACGCCAATCATGTCTTTGGGCACCTGCCAAACCAGGCTATTTTCGACGGCCTGCCCCACGGCCTCCGGCCATTCGTCCGCAGCCATGTCATGCACCGAGAATCGCCACGCGCCGCCGGGCTCGCCGGTATAATTGCGGCCGCCAAAGGTCGCTCGGGCCGAGTACCCTTCGGCTTCAGGGTCGGGCGTGAAACTCAAGGCGTATTGGGCATGGAACCCGTCGTGCTGGAGCTCGTCCTGAAGCTCGCCCAGATCAGCCAAGGCCAACTCAAACAGGAGATCGGCCCCGGCGTCGGCGACGCACGCATGCAGAATATCCGTGCTTGCAGCACCCGCGCCGCCATACGGGTCGCCACCGCGCTCCACATCGCCTTCGGGATCCGCCACCATGACGGCTGCCCCCGCCATGTTGCAGACCTGCCCGGCCGGAGGGGCCTGAGCAATCCTGCGGCTGCCATCCAGAACGCCGGCGCCCACCTCGTATCCATACGGTGTTGCCGCACGGTCCAAGATCTGCTCAGATCCCACCCCATCCGACCACCACACGGAGGCCCGCCACGCGGCCATCACGTCGCCATCCGCGAGGCCGAAGTCCGACGGCGACGCCGTCCAACGCAAAGTGTTGCCGTCAACCTCACCGTCCACGCGGGGCCAT
The DNA here is from genome assembly GCA_041622435.1 of Thermoplasmatota archaeon. Taxonomy (GTDB): domain Archaea; phylum Thermoplasmatota; class E2; order JACPAO01; family JAHFTW01; genus JBFJVP01. The sequence goes on from JBFJYU010000053.1 coordinate 11,711, forward strand.
TCGTCGGTTTCGTGGTCGTGGATGTTAAATTGCCAAAAGGCCACGGAAACAGGCAAATCATCAGAAATCAGGTTGCCATACAGCGCACGCAAGGAGAAGCCGGCCCCATCGTGGCTGCGGGTGAATGTCAGTGCGTACTGGGTGGCGCCCTCGTGGCCGCCGCCAAACTGCTGGTATTCGCCGAGGTCCGCCAATTCCATGTGAAATTCCAGTGAGCCGTCGTTTTCCCGGACGCCCGCCGAAACGATGTCCACGGCCTTGGCGTGCCGACCGCTGTAGGGTTGGTAGGCGCGCTCGACATCGCCCTCGGGGTCGTCAAACTCAAGCGGCGGCAGGCCCCCGGCCGGGGCGGCGATCGCAAGGACGGCCATCAGCAGAACCAGTCGAGCCACCAATGGCGACCCGCCGGGGATGGTTTAGTTCTGACGCAACCTGGATGCTGCCGCCGGTACCAGTTGGTCGCATGGTGCCGCAAAGCTTCGGTTTCCCGGGGCGGGGCTGTCGGAGGCCCTAGGCCAACCGCAAATCGATGGCCACGTGGTCTTCCTGGTGGGAGTACGTCCTCACGACGCGCACCGACTCGACCTGGGCATCTCGGCCGAGGCCCTGGAGTTCGACGCGCAGGGCGGCGAGGCGTTCGTCCAGGTGTTCGCGGTCCAGGATTTCGTGGTGGTGGAGGATGCCGCCGGGCAGAACCAGGGGGGCGGCGGCGTCGATGAAGTGCTTGGCCGCGTGGGGGAGGTTCATGACGACGTGCTCGGCCGGCGCCAGGGCCGGCGCCAGGTAGCGCGCGTCGCCCTCGTGGATGCGCACGCGGTCGGCGAGATCCAGGGACTCGATGTTGCGCCTGGCCAGTTCGCAGGCGGCGGGGTTCAGGTCCACGCAGTCGACCTCGGCGCCGCGCAGGGCCGCCTGGACCGCCATGGGCGCCACGCCGCCAAACAGATCGACGAGCCGCTGGCCGGGTTTGATCATCTCGCACACGCGGGCGCGCTCCGTGCTTAGGCGGGGGCTGAAGTACGCGGCGGCCACGTCCACGAAAAGGGTGACGCCGTTTTCGCGCA
>JBFJYU010000054.1:0-12738 GCA_041622435.1 Thermoplasmatota archaeon
ACGTTCTTCGTCGTGACGCTGCTCCTGATGGCCACGCTGGCCGGCGCCATCCTGACGCTCAACGTCGTCGTCAACCCGCGCAGCCGCTTCGACAGCGACCACTATCCGCCCCTCATCCCCGACTTCGCCGCCACCAAGCTGGAAGCGTACGACTCCCTAGCCGAGCCGCCGCAGATCGTTGTCTTCGGCTCCAGCCGGAGCCTCAAGGTGTCGCCCGCGTACCTTGAAGAGAAAACCGGGATGACCGCGTTCAACTTCGCCATCCCCGGCTCCAGCATCGAGGACGCGCTCTCCCTGTACCAGCACATGGCTGGCACAGGGCGGGCGCCTGAACGGGTGTACTTCGGCTTCGAAGAGGTGCAACTCTCGCCCGAGATCGTGCCCAAGCTCCCCCGCTCCCGCGCGTGGCAAAACATCACCGGCGAATCGGGCCTCTGGGCCGACGCCAAGATCCTGTACGAAACCATCAACCCCGGCTACGTCCAGGATGTCGGCCGCGTGCTCTACTTCGCCCACATCGCCGGCGGCTTCCCCGCCCAGCGACTCGTCGTCGACGCGACCGGCGAAGGCCACTACCGGGGGTTCGAGCAGGAAATCGAAAACGGGACGTTCAGCCTCGCCGCCGAACGGGAGCGGCACTGGATCAGCGAGGCGCGACCCACATACGTCCAGGCCCTGCCCGGCGAGCAAGACAAGGGCGACGGACTCTCCGCCGCCAAGATTGCCGTGCTCGATGAACTCATCTCGGCCACCGCGCGCCATGGAACCGAACTCGTCCTCTTCATGACCCCGTTGCAGCCGGAGGCCCTGGACCAATTGCGGGGAATTCCAGGCTTCGACCGCATCCACCAAGCCGCGCTCAACGTTTTGCTGGAACGGTGCGACCGCGCGGAGATACATGATTTCACGGAGATCGCGTCTTTCGGCGGTGACGGCGCCGATTTCTACGATAACTTCCATTATCGTAAAATCAACGCGAAATTGCTAGTCGATGCCCTGCTTACGCAGCCAGACGCCTGCATAGCCGCTAGTTGATTCGACAACGGGACGGCAACGGCTATGTCAAATGCGTTTGGTTTGGGGGACCATTGCCACCTGGGGAAGGTGTCTACCTAGCGGAGCTTGCCGCAATTGCGGTTTCAACCGTTGATTCGGGCTTCAACCGCTTGGGCTGTGACGCACTATTCAATACGCCGTGCTTTCTGTTTCTGTTCCTTCCCACCGCCCTCGCGGGCTACTGGATGGTTCCCAACCGGAGGTGGAAGCTTCTATGGCTGACCGCCATGAGCTTCCTGTTTTACGCCATGTGGGACGCACGATTTGTGGCCCTGTTGGCGCTCAGCGCAGCCGTTGACTACACGATCGCGCTGCGCATCGGCGCCGCCGCCGACCAGGCGTCCCGCAAGCGCTGGCTCATCACGTCCGTGGTCTTTAATTTGGGCGTTCTTGGCTTCTTCAAATATGCCGTTTTCGCGCTGGAAAATGCGCGCAGCGTCTTCGATTTGCTGGGCGTGGAGGCGAGCCTTCCCTACTACAACATTATCCTGCCCGTGGGGATTTCATTCTACACTTTCCAAACCATGAGTTACACGATTGACGTGTACCGTCAGGTCGTGGAACCGACTCGCGATTTCGCGAAATATTTGGCGTATGTGAGTCTGTTTCCGCAACTCGTCGCCGGCCCCATCGTGCGCTACTCGACACTCTCCAAACAATTGGATGAAATCCCGCTGAGGCCGGCCGCCAACATGATTGCCATGGGAGTCACGTTGTTCGTGCTGGGCCTGTCGAAGAAGATTCTCATCGCCGATGTGATCGCGCACAGGATCGACCCGGTGTGGAGCGACGTGTCGGGCCTCACGACCGTCACGGCATGGATTGCCGTGCTCGGATATGGCCTCCAACTCTACTTCGATTTCTCCGGTTACTCCGACATGGCCATCGGCCTCGGCGCGCTCATCGGTTTCCGGTTCCCGATCAATTTCAACGCGCCCTACCAGGCACTCAACCCGTCCGACTTCTGGCGCCGCTGGCACATCAGCCTCAGCACCTTCCTTCGTGACTACCTCTACGTTCCCCTTGGCGGCAACCGCGTCGGAACTGGCAGAACGCTGCTCAACCTGGCCATCGTGATGGGGCTGGGCGGTCTGTGGCACGGCGCCGCCTGGACGTTCGTGGTCTGGGGGCTCTTCCACGGCGGAATGCTCGTCTTCTACCAAGTGACGCGGCGCGCCTGGGACGCCGGGCCGGTGTGGATCCAGCGGGCCGTTCTCCTGTTGCTCGTGTTCATTGGCTGGATGATTTTCCGCGCCCCGGACCTCTTTGCCGCGGCGGAGGTGGCGCGCCACCTGTTCCTTGATCTGGACTTCGGCGGACTGCGGGCCAACCTGACCTTCATCGCGGTGCTGGCCGCCGTCTTTGCGTTTACCCTGAAGGCCCCGTCAACGGCGAAACTCGACATGCGCTTCACGCTGCCCCGCGCCACCGGGCTGGCGCTGCTGCTGCTGGGTTGCGTTGTGATGATGAACACGATCCAGAGCCCGTTCCTGTACTACCAATTCTGACCATGACCCGAACCCCATCGACCGGGCCGGCCGCCGAGGCCCCCACCCGGCTAGAGCAGTTGTCAGTGCCCAGCGACCCGCGGGGAATCCGGTTCGTCAGCCACCTGCTCGGCGTGGCGCTCGCTGTCGCCCTGGTGACGGCCGGAATGTACGTCTACGTTGACCCCCACGACCAGTACCGTGGCGGCGCCTACCCGCCCATCGTCGTCGACTGGACCGAATCCAAGCTGAACATGCTGGATGACCAGGACGACCCCCCGGCGACGTTGATCCTTGGATCGTCCCGGGCGATGGCCATCAGTCCGGGCTACACGGTCGAAAGCGGGCTTGCCCCGGGGCCGGCGTTCAGCCTCGCCATCCCGTCCTCAACGTGGCAGGACCAGCAACTCCTGCTCGAGCACCTCGTATCCGAGGGCACCCAGCCCGAAACGCTGGTGGTCGCGCTCGAACTGGACCCACGCGCCGACGCACCACTCATCTCGGCGACCTCCACGGCATACCCCCGGTTGACGGGCACCCAATCGCCCCTGGACGAGATCTCCAAGATCGGCCGCGCCTTCTCCATCAGCGGCATCCTCGACACCGCGCGCGTCCTGTACGCCAACCACGTGACCCGCCACACCGTCGAACAAATGGTTCTGCTTGACGACGGAGGCACCGCCTTCCCCGCAGCCTTCGAGGAGCGCCAGGCGGCCCACCGCGTTGACCTGGAGCACGGCATGGCGCTGCAACTGCGTCACCAGATCGCGCCCTACTACGACACCGACGACGCCGCCACCCGATTCATGGCCTTCGCCGAAGAGTTGGCCGACCAGGCGTCCGACGGCAGCCGCGTACACGTTTTCCTGCCGCCGGTGCACCCCAAGTTGGCCGCCGTCCTGGACGAGCGGCTGCCGTGGATCGGCCCCTATGAGGAGCAGGCCGTCGCCGCCCTCAAGGGTCTCTGCTCCGACCACTTCACGGTTTACGACTACCGCAACATCGAGACGTTCGACGGCGACCCCGACGATTTCTTCGACGGCTGGCACTATTTGGATGACAACGCCGTGCGCATCGTGGATGCCATGGCCGCCGGCACGGGCTCGCTCTGCGTCGCCGGCCCCGAGCCCACATCGCCTCCGGGGCAACAGGAAGACGCCGAGGGTTGACCGCGCGCCAACGGGGCCCCCGCGTCGCCGCCGACGGCTGCCCCAGAAGGGGCCGCGGGTGGACGAGCACTTAACGGGAACGGCTTAAACTGGGCTGGCAAGTCCATGCGCATTCATGCCTGGGGAAGGGGCAGACCTAGCAGGGCTCATGCCCTTACCCGTCGCAAGCATCCAGGCGACCTTCGATCGCCTCGGCTGCGATGCGCTGTTCAATACATCCTGCTTCCTTTTCCTGTTCCTGCCGATTGCACTAGCCGGCTATTGGGCGGTCCCCAACCGGCGCTGGAAGCTCGCCTGGATCACGGCGATGAGTTTCATCTTCTACGCTTTCTGGGACGCGCGTTTCGTGGCCCTGCTGGCCGCCAGCGCCGTGGTTGACTACAGCGTTGCTCGCCGCATCGCGGCCGCAGCGACCGACGTCGCTCGCAAGCGTTGGCTGATCGGATCCATCGCGTTCAACCTCGGCGTTCTCGGGTTCTTCAAGTACGCCGTTTTCGCCATGGAGAACGCGCAGAGCCTCTTCGACTTGCTCGGCATGGGTGTCAAACTCCCCTATTACAACATCATCCTGCCCGTCGGCATCTCGTTCTACACGTTCCAGACGATGAGTTACACCATCGATGTGTACCGGCGCGTCGTCGACCCGACGCGGGATTTCGTCAAGTACCTGGCTTACGTGAGCCTGTTCCCGCAGTTGGTGGCCGGCCCCATCGTCCGGTACGCGACGCTGTCCAAGCAGTTGGACGACTTGCCGCGCCGCCCCGCTGCCAAGATCCTCGCACTTGGCCTCACGCTGTTCGTGCTGGGCCTCTCGAAGAAGGTGCTGATCGCCGATGTCATCGCCTACCGCATCGAGCCGATGTGGGCCGACCTCGCCGGCCTCACCACCGTCACCGCGTGGATGGCGCTCATGGGCTATGGCCTGCAACTCTACTTCGACTTCTCGGGCTACTCTGACATGGCCATCGGGCTTGGCGCGTTGCTCGGGCTGCGCTTCCCCATCAACTTCAACGCCCCCTACCAGGCGCTCAACCCGGCTGACTTCTGGCGCCGCTGGCACATCAGCCTCAGCACGTTCCTACGCGACTACCTCTACATCCCGCTGGGCGGCAACCGCGGCGCGGCCAGTCGAGTGCTGATCAACTTGGTCATCGTCATGGGTCTCGGCGGTCTCTGGCACGGCGCCAACTGGACCTTCATTGTCTGGGGCCTTTACCAGGGCGGCTTGCTGGTCCTGTACCAGGTTACGCGCGCCACCTGGGACGGCTGGCCGGCCTGGATCCAGCGCGGCATCACGCTGGCCCTCATTTATTTCAGTTGGACGATCTTCCGGGCCTCAAGCCTCGGCGACACCGCCGAGCTCCTCAGCCACCTCTGGTCGTGGGACTTCACCGGCTTGGGCATGCAACTGCCCTTCATCGGAATCCTGGTGGCCGTGTTTGCCTTCACGCTGATGGCTCCGGCCACGGCGATCCTGAAGATCCAATTCACGCTGCCCCGCGCTGTGGGGCTCGCCATCCTGTTCCTGGCCTGCGTGGTCATGATGAACACGATCCAAAGCCCGTTCCTCTACTACCAATTCTGATCATGACCGAAAAGTCCTCGGCCGGCCTGGGAGACACAGCCTCCCGCGACAAGTTGGATGAAGTCCACGTCCCCGACGACGACCGGGCCGGGCCCTTCATGATGCAGTTCGCGGCCGTGGCGATTGTCATTGCCCTCGGCGTGGCCGGCTTCTACGCCACCGTCGACCCACACGACAAGTTCCCAAGCGACATCTATCGGCCGCTCATCGTCGATTGGACCGAATCCAAGCTGAACCTGCTGGATCGGCAGGATGAGATGCCGGCGACGGTCATCCTGGGGTCGTCGCGCGCCATGGCGTTGGAGCCCAAGTACATCGCGCAAACCGGGCTGGGGCCGGCACCGGCCTTCAGCCTCGCCATCCCGTCGTCCACATCCAAGGATCACAAGCTACTCTACGATTTCTTCGTGGCCCGGGATGCGGCCCCGGACGTCATGGTTGTCACGCTGGACATGGATGTGCGCGCCGAGGTACCCTCGGTGGCCCAAGGCTCCGCTGCGTACGCCCGGCTCACCGGCCGAACGCCGGACATCATTGACCGCGTGAGCCAAGTTGGCAAGGCGTTTTCCGTTGGCGGCATCGTCGACACGGGGCGCGTCCTGTATTTCAACCACGTGGCGGCTTACCCCGCCGAACGCATGGTCCTCTTGGAGGATGGCGCCACCGACTTCCCGTTCATTGCCGAGCGGCGGGCTGCTGGCACGTTCAACCTAGAATCGGCCATTGACGCCCATCTCGCGGCCCAGGTGCGGCCGTATTACGCCACGGAAGAGCCGTCGATGGTGGCCCTTGGCTACATTGAGGACCTGGCTCACGCGGCGTCGGCCAACGGAACGCGGCTGCACGTGATTGTGCCGCCGGTGCATCCGTTGCTGGCCGAGCGCCTGGCGGTGGAGGTGGCTTGGCTGGCACAGCACGAGGAGGCCGTGGTGGACCGATTGAAGGGCACGTGCTCGTCCAGCGTCACGATCTACGATTTTCGTGAGTTGGAGACGTTCGGCGGCGACCCGGAGGACTTCTTTGACGGCTGGAATTACATGGAGAAGAACGGCCGCCTGCTGGTCGACGCCATGATTGAGGGCACCGGCTCGATCTGCTAGCGGTGCAGCCAGATTCCCAGGTCGGCGCTTACAATGGTGACGAAGCCGAAGCGCTCGAACTGGACGGTTTTGCCGACGTGGGCGAGGGCAGCGGGTTCGACGAGGCCCTCCACTTCGCGGAGGCCGGCAATGGCGCCGGCCGGGGCGTCTTGGTCGAGCACTTCGGGAACCAGGATCTTGAAGGGCGCGCCGAGGCCGGCGGGGAGCCACTGCACGATGGGCATGGAGCGGTCGAGGATGTGGCCGGTGAAGCGGGCGTGGCCGTTCTCGATCTCGATGTTGCCGAGGTCCTTGAGGCGCAGCCGGTCGTGCACCTCGTCGCCGGGCAGCACCACGCGCTCGTGGGTTGCCAGCGTGCGGCGGCCCTTGTCTTCATGGGGCGGGAACAGCAGGGGCTGGGCCTTGCGCCCGTCCAGGCCGTCGACGGCCATTTCGGCGGGGTCCGGCACGAAGAAGTAGCGCGGCGACGCGTCGTCGATGCGCTTGCCGTTTTCGGCCTCGATGTTCTCCATGGAGACGGCGACGTCCTTCTCGGTGAGGCCCAGGCCGATCCAGAAGGCCCGCAGGGCCTCGGCGGTGAACCCGCGGCGGCGCAGGGCGCGCAGGGTGGGCAGGCGGGGGTCGTCCCAGCCGTTGTAGGCGCCGGCTTCGATGGCCTTGCGCATGCCGCTGGTGCTGAACTTGCCGAACTCGTGTACGGACACGCGGCCCCAGTAGAGCGTGTGGGGGTACTCCCAGCCCATGTGCTGGTACAGGTACGTCTGTTTGCGCGTGGAGTCCATGAGGTCCTTGCCGCGCACGACGTGGGTGACGCCTTGCAGGTGGTCCTCCACGGCGGATTCGAAGTCGAGCAGCGGCCAGCACACGTGGTGCGGGATTTGCCCGGCGGCCTCGCGGGGGTGCACGGCGTCGGCGGCGACGATGCGAAACGCGGTCCAGTCGCGCAGGGCGGGGTCCTTGTGTTCGATGTCGGTCTTGACGCGCAGCACCGCCGTGCCTTGGGCGTAGTCGCCGGCGACCATGCGGTTGAACTCGGCCACGCCGTGCTCGGCGTCGGCGTCCCTGCACGGGCACGGTTGCTTCTGGTTCTTCAGTTCCCGCCACGCCTCGGCGTCGCACGTGCAAACGTAGGCCCCGCCACGGCGGATGAGGTCCCGGGCGGCTTCGTGGTAGCGGCCAATGCGGTCGCTCGCCTTGACCTCGCGGCTGGGCTTGATGCCGGCGAGCCACTCGAAGTCCTCGCGGATCATGTCGTACCCGTTCCAGCCGCGCTTGTCGTCCCATAGCGGCGGTTTGACCTGCGGGTCGGTGTCGTCGAAGCGCAGGATCAGGTCCGCGTCGTACTCGCGGGCGTACTCCGCCATGACGGCGACGCCGCGGGAGTGGCCGAGGCTGAGCGGCCCATTGGGGTTGGGGGCGAAGCGCAGCACGACCTTGCCTTTCTCGGCGCCCGGCAGTTCCTTGAGACCGGTGCGGCGCTCCTTCTTCTTGACCTCCAGCAGTTCCGGGGCGGCGGCCGCCAGCTCGGCCTGCTGATCTTCCAGGCTCATGGCGTTGACGGCCGCGCCGGCGGCCATGAGGGCCTTCATGACGGCGCCGGGGTCGGCCCTGAACTCGGGGTGGCCACCCATGATCCGGCCGACCAGGCTCTTGGGGTTGCACTGGCCGCCGTGCTGGACGGCGTTTTGCAGGCAGAAGCGGCGGGCGATCTCCGCCAGGTCGGGGCTCACGGCTGGCGCGACCCGGCATCGACCCTTAAGCGGCGCGGCGCCCGCGCGGGCGGGCCCAGGAGGCGCCGTGCGGCGTCGCGCCAGGCGGCCATGCTGCCGCCGTTGGACGACCCCGGCAATGGCCCCGGCGGCGAGCGGCGACGGGCTGCGGTCGCGCAGCCGCCGGGGCGGCAAGCCGCAGGCCCCGAGCCCTCAGCGGCACCACGATCGTGTCACGACCGAACCCTTCATCCTTCTGGCGCCAGTGGGCGGCGCGTGGACGCACTCCTGCTGGCGGGTGGCTTCGGCACGCGTCTGCGACCGCTGACGTACACCCGCCCCAAGCCACTCGTCCCCGTGGCGGGCCGGCCCATGGTGGACTTGGTCCTTGACCGGCTGCCGCCGGAGGTCGACCGCGTCGTCGTGGCCGTCAACTGGCTGGCGGACAAGCTGGAGGCCCATTTTGACGCCAAGCGCGACGAGCGCAGCTACGTGGTCGTGCGCGAAGGAGAGCCCCTTGGCACAGCCGGCGCCGTGCTCAACTGCGCCGACCACCTGGAATCGCGGGAGTTCTTCGTCCTCAACGGCGACATCGTCAGCGACATGGACCTGGGGGCGCTGCTGGCACGGCACCGGGAGGCCGGCGCGGCCACGACGCTCAGCCTGAAGGAGGTCGCCCGCGAGGATGTCATCCATTACGGTGTCGCCCGCATGGACGAGGCGGACCCGCGACGCATCGTTGCGTTCGTGGAGAAGCCCGCAACACCGGAGGCCGCGCCCAGCCGGCTCATCAACGCCGGCGCCTACGTGCTAGACCACTCGGTCCTCGATCTCATCGAGCCCGGCCGCCTCGTCAGCATGGAGAAGGAGATCTTCCCGCTGCTCCTGCCGCGAGGGCTTTACGGCCTGCCCTTCGACGGCTTCTGGATCGATGTCGGCGACCCGGCGCGGCTGCTGGCCGCCAGCAGACATGTCGGGGGACCCATGGACTCCATCATCGGCCACAACTGCACGATCCCGGCCGACGCGGCCCTCCACGACTGTGTGCTCGGCGACGACATCATCCTTCGCCCCGGCGCCCGCCTGGACCGGTGCGTTGTCGGCGACGGCGAGACGGTCGCGGGAGACCACGCCGGCGAGCGCATCTGGACGCAGCCGGTGCCCTCGGGGTACCCGAGCAAGCAGATCGGCAACTCACTCGTGTGAACAAATCCGGCAGCCGGCGGCGCCAGGCGTGGCAATTGTTGAGCGCCGACAGTGAATGCCCTCGGCCTAATGGTCCAGAATACCCACCAATTTGTTGATGGGTTCCGGCCGCTACCCGCCCCCGCGCCCCCGCCTGGCGGTCAATCGTACGCGGGCGTTCACGCCCCGTTGACGCCGACGCCACCGCTAGTCGACTGAACAGGCCAATGCCCGTTCGACGGTAGCTATCCCCGACGCCGGATTATGGAGATTGCCGACGGGTCCGGGTGACGCGCCCCGATGGGGCGCAACCGAAACAGCCTCCGCAACACCAACCACCAACCAACTCCGTTCGCCCGGACCCCGGCTCTTTTTTCGCGGCGGCAAACGCCACCCCCGACCGATCTACTTGGTCCGGTTGCTGGCAAACTCCGCCAGCATCGTGAGGATGCGCTTGGCCGCCGTGTCCGGCAAGTCCGCCAGGGTCGCCTTGGCGAAGCTGCTGAACTCGCGGGCCCGCTTGCGCGCATAATCGAGGCCGCCCGACTTCTCCATGAACTTCAGGACCTGCTGCAGGTCCTCGGGCGTCTTCTCCTCCTTGCGGTACAAGTCCACCAGGGTCCGCCGGTCCAGGGGATCAAGCTGCTTGTGGGTGGCGACGTACACGAGCGTCTTCTTGCCGTTGATCACGTCGGAGTAGGCGGGCTTGCCCGTCTCCTCGTCCGTGCCCGTGACACCCAGCACATCGTCCCAGACCTGGAAGGCCAGGCCCAGCAGGCGACCGCACTCAGCCAGCTTCTTGACCTGGTTGGGGTCGCCACCGCCGAGCTCAGCGCCGTTCTTCATGGCGATCTCGAAGAACGTCGCGGTCTTGCGCTCGATCATGTGGTAGTAGTCCATCTCCTCGATCTTGCGCTGGTTCTCGAAGTGCATGTCCCAGTACTGGCCCTCGCAGACTTCGCGCGCCAGGCGTGCGACGTCATTGACGACGGAGCGGAACATGGTGTCGTTGATCTCGATCTGGTCCAGTTGCTCGAAGACGATGGCGAACATCGTGTCTCCGGCCAGGATGCCCAGGTGGTCGCCGAACTTCTTGTGCACGGCCTCGACGCCACGGCGGGTGTCGCAGGCATCCATGATGTCGTCGTGCACGAGCGTGAACGAATGCAGGATCTCAATGGCCACACCATAGGGCATGATCAGCTTCGAGTCGCCGCCGACCGCCTGAGCCGCCAGGAGGGCGACGATGGGCCGCAGCCGCTTGCCGCCGCCGTCGATCGGGAGGTGTCGGATGGCGTCGTAGAGGGGCTCGGGCTTGCGCTTGACGAGGTACTTTTCCAGCTCCGCGTTGAACTGATCGAGATACGGCCGGAGCGTGGCTTCCAGGTTCATAACAGGTGTTCCTCCCCGAGGTGGCCGGGGACGCGGGCGCCCGTTAAGAAGAGGCCTGTTTTCAACTCTTCCAAAATGTAGCCGAGCTCCTCGTGGGCTCCGCGCTCGCCGGTGGCCGCCGCACGAAACACCTGACCGGCGAATCCGGCGAGGTCTGCGCCAAGGGCCATCGCCCGCGCCGCGTCCAGTCCGGTGCGCAGGCCGCCGGTGGCGACCATGGGCAGATTTGGCACCGCCGACCGGATGCGCCGCACCGCGTCCGGGGTGGGAACACCCCAGTCCCAGAAGGTTCGACCGACGCGGGCCTTGGCGACGTCGCCCTGATCGACGGCCCGGTGGTGCTCGACGGCGCTGAAGCTGGTGCCGCCCAATCCGCCGACATCAACGGCGGCAACGCCCAGTTCACGCAGGGCGAGGCCGGTGCGGCCGGTCATGCCGGCTCCGGTCTCCTTGACGATCACCGGCACCGACAGGTCGGCGCAGAGTTCACCGATGGCGTCGTAGCCGCCCCGCGCGACGGTGTCGCCCTCGGGCTGCACGGCCTCCTGGAGGTAGTTGAGGTGGATGCACAAGGCGTGCGCCTGGACCATCTCGACGGCCGTCTCCGCCTTGCCGGCGGCCGCCTCGCCCCACAGGATGACCTGGGGCAGGCCGACGTTGGCGAGGCGCAGCGGCACCTCGTGGTTCAGGATCACCGCGTATGTGTCGGCGAGATCAGGGTTCTCGAGGGCCGCGCGCTGGCTGCCGACACCCATGGCGATGCCGTGCTCGGCGGCGGCGGAGGCGAGCCGGTCGTTGAACTCGCGGGCCCGGCGGGCACCACCGGTCATTCCGGTGATCTGCAAGGGCGCGGCCAGGTCGTGGTCGAGGAAACGGGTTCGCAGGTCCACCTCGTCCTTGTTGAACTCCGGCAGCGGCTCGTGGCGCAACCGGATCGCATCCCATGGATTCGGGATCGACTGCACGTCCCGCTCCAAGGGAATGCGCAGGTGTTCTTCCTTGCGGCGCTCGGTTTCGCTGGCCCCCGACACGCACGCAGGCAAGCTGGGAGTTCTTAAGGGCGTGCCGAAAGCCAAGACCTTGGGACCGTCGCGGGAGAAGAGGGCGGAGTCGCGGCGTTGCTTTCGCGTTGGTTGTGGTTGGTGGTGGCACCGCTTGGCCGGAGTTGATCGGCGACCGGACGGATCCGGAGGATTCGCGGTGCCAAGTGGAGGGGCTGCCGTGCCGCAGCGCCCGGCGCCGCCCGGCCCACGGGGCCCCACCCCGTCTCAGTTGGGGGGACCGTCGGGCGTCGGCGGGGGCAGGCTCGGCGTGGGTGGCGACGGCGGCAGCGGGGCACCCGGAGACGTGCCGCAGCTCACTCCGAACGCGGTGCAGAACACGCTGTCGGTGGCGAAGTCGCCCTTCTGGGCGAGGTACGATCCCAGCGGCACCGTGTAGCCCGCGAGCTGGACGGCGTAGGGCCCCACGTAGCCGGCGAGGACCGCGCCCTGCATGTAATCCACAAGCAAATAGAGCAGGTAATCAACGATGCCCTGCGGGTCCAGCGTGGGAATCTTGTCGACGATGTAATTGATGCAATCGGCAATCAATTGCGTCAAGAACTGGGCCGACGAATCGCACACACCCGAGGTCGTGACGGCGCCTACGGCGATGACTTCGGCCCCATTCCCGACGGTAAACAATTGATCGGCTCGAGGGTCGTTGGTTTCGACGAATTGCTTGAGGTCTTGACTCAGCGTGTTCGCGGACGCGGCCGGCGCCAACAGGGTTGCGCTGGCAAGCATGGCAATGCAGGCCATCCAGACTGATGTCTTGTTTTTCATGGTTTCACCTTCGTCGCAGGCCCGATGATCGGGCCCGCTGCGACCGCTGGGGTCGACAATTGGAAACCAGCCTCGCGGGGCATAAGTCAGGGGACACAAGGTTCGGCGCAATCGATGCAAAAGGCCAGAAAACGCGTCCCCCACTTTATGGTCTGACTTGATTTGCCGGCGCCGGCCGAAACGCGCTTTGCCAGCCGCAATGTGGCCGATGGGGGCAGACGACTGAGAT
>JBFJYU010000055.1:0-12694 GCA_041622435.1 Thermoplasmatota archaeon
CCGGCCCACCCCGCCCCGACTGGCGGCGTGGGCCGGCATCCAAATCGCGGCGGCGCCGGGGCCCGGCCGTTTTTCAACCAGGGACCACTGGGCGCAACCGTGCGAGTCATCGGCATCACGGGCATGCCCGGCAGCGGCAAATCCGAGGCCATGAACGTGGCCCGGGCGCGGGGTTACCCCGTTGTGCGCATGGGCGACCTGATCTGGGAAGAGGTCGAACGCCGGGGGCTGCCCCGGGACGCGGCCAACGTGGGACTGATTGCCAACCAGTTGCGCGACGAGCAGGGCCGCGACGTGTGGAGCCGCCGGACCGTGGAGCGAGTGCGCGAGGTCGCCACCGGCGCGGCACTGGTGCTCATTGACGGCATCCGGAACCTGGAGGAGGTGGAGACCTTCCGCCGCGAACTCGGCGAGGACTTCGTGCTGGTCGCCATCCACACCGACCAGCATCACCGCTTCGACCGGATGCTGGCCCGGGGCCGCGCGGACGACAGCCTGGACGCCTCGGGGCTGGGGCAGCGAGACCAGCGCGAACTCGGCTGGGGCATCGCGCGCACCATCGCCCTGGCCGACGAAATGGTCGTCAACGATGCCTCCCTGGACGAGTTCCACGCCCGCATCGGCCAACTCCTCGACCGGATTGTTGCGACGGGTCCTCCGTCCTGAACCTCACTCTTCAACAGCTTCTTGACGCAGCCCCGGCTGGCTCCGGTTGCTCCCATGTTCGAACGCGTCCCGGCCTGGTCGGCTGGCCACCCCTGGTGGACGTTTCTGATCCTGTTCGTTGTGACCGCCGGGCTGGGCGCTGGCGCCGTGACGTGGGGCCACCAGGCTGACATCGACGAGGTGTTCCTGCCGGACGACTTGCCCGAAGAGGCGACCCGGCGCGCCGTGGCCGACGCGTTTGGCGAGAAGGCCTTCGCCTTCGTGCTGGTTCGCCACGGCAGCGAGGCGGATCGCGTCTCGCCGGCCAGCATGGAAAAACTCGGTGCCCTCGGAGCCCGCCTTGAGGCCAACTCTGTGGTCGTCGACGTCACGAGCCTCGCGACCGTGGTCGAGGACGAGGCGGGCAGGCCCATCAGGAACGTGCCCAACCAGGAGAAGCGCCAGATCCTCACGTCGCTCCAGTTGGAGTCCCCGGACCTCCTCGCGTCGGTCACCTCGGGTCGGTTCAACGTGCTGATCGTGGAGTTGGACCCCCGCGCGTCGGACGAGGATGTGGTGGCGGCCCTGGACGGCATGCTGGCGGCGCCGGGCGGCTGGAACCCTGAACAGCTCAGCGTGACCAGCGCGGCCCACGCCGCGGAGGCGGCTCGCGCGGGTGGTGCGGCGGACCTGCAATTGTTGCTTCCCCTGGCCCTCGCCGTCATGGTGCTCGTGCTCGTTTTGCTGTTCGGCCGCCTCAGCGACGCGTTGATGCCGGTGGTCACGGTGCTGTTTGCCGCGGGCTGGGCGTACGCCGCCCTGCCGTTCCTGCGGGTGCCTTATTCTCCCCTCCTCTACAGTGTTGCGCCCCTGGTGGTGGGCATCGGAATTGACTACTGCCTGCACATGGTCAATGGCTTCCGCGAGAGCCAGCGCCAGGGCCTCGATCCGGTGGCCGCGGCGCGGGAGGCGGGCCGCGTGGCGGGCCGCCCCGTAGCCCTCACGGCCCTGACCACCTCGATCGGTTTTGGCAGCTTCCTGGCCGCGGCGGTGCCCCAGATCCGTCACTGGGGCATCCTCCTCGTCCTGGGTGCGCTGGCGTCCCTGGTCCTCGCCCTCACCCTGTTGCCAGCGCTGCTGCGGCTGACCCCCCAGCCCAAGGCTGCGGAGGAGCAAGGCTCTGGTACAGGCGCCGGGGCAGGCGAGGACGCCGATGCACCGTGGCTGGAGCGGCTGCTGGAGCGCTGGGCCGAACTGGCGACCCGCCGCTGGCCGCCGGTGGTGACCGTGATCGCGTTCATCACCATCGGCGCCGCCGTGCTCGCCACGGGCGTCAGCGTCGAGCCGACCCTCGACTCGGAGCCCGGCACGGGGCCGGCTTACCGGGCGCAGCGGGATTACCTGGCCAATTTCGGCGGCCAGGCGGTCATGGAGATTCTCCTTGACGGGGATGCCGTCAGCAGCCTCGCCGCCCTCGACGCCTTCGAAGCCGACATGGGCGCGGTGACCGGCGTCGCCCGCGTGGACGGACCGGCCAGCCGGGCCCGGGCGGCCCACGACGGAATCCTGCCCGACGCCGCCAATTACACCGTTTTTCTCGAATCAGCGAAGGAGACGACGCTGGTTTCAGGGGACCGTCTGTTGGTGCGCGTGCAGTACGACGATGAGGAAACCGACGACATCGTCGCCGCCGCCGAGGACCTGGCCGACGACGCCGGCCTCGACGCACGCTTCACGGGACGCGAGTTGATCCAGAAGCGCAGCGAGGATCTGATCCTCGAGAGCATCCTCCTCTCCACCGCCATCGCGTTTGCGCTCGTGCTGGTGGTCCTTGGCGCGGTCCTGCGCAGCTTCCGCGCGACGGCGACGGCGTTTCTGCCGCTGCTGGTCGTGCTGGTCTGGCAATTCGGCTTCATGGCGGCCGTCGGCGTGCCCCTGAATCCAGTCACCGGCGTCACGACCGCCATGGTGATCGGTGTGGGCATCGACTTCTCGTTGCACCTCGTGCACCGCTCCAGGAACCTCCTCAAGGGCGGCATGAACCCCCGGGCGGCCGCCGTGGCGACGCTGCGCAGCGTTGGCCAGCCAGTCCTCGCCGGGGCCGTTACCACCGTCGCCGCATTCATCCTGCTCTCATTCTCGGAGAACTCACAGGTGGCCCAGTTTGGCCGCGTCGCGGCGGTTGTCGTCGCCAGCGCCATGGTGGTCTCACTCGGCCTCGTTCCGATCGTCGTCACCGGCCGCGACACGCACGGCCAGCCTGGCACGCGGCCCCGGCCCGCACGGGCCGCTGAGCCCGCAGCTGTGCCGACGCCCACGCAGAAGCCAACACCAGAACCCGCGGCAGAAATCCCCACAATGCCGGTTGTCCCGGCGCCGGAGCAGGCGACCCCGTGGATGCAACTGCGCGTGCGGTGTCCCCGCTGCAAGCTCCCGCTCGTCTTCCGGGTTCGCGGCCACGAACGAGCCCCCGGTCACTTGTCGTGTCCCCGCTGCCGCGCCCGCCACCGGCTCGGCCCCGAACAGGTGTACCAACCGGTGCGCGTGCCCCCGACCCCCGATCGCGAGGCCGCGTTCCGGTGCGGCCACTGCCACACCGAATGGCGCGTCGGGCCGGTGCCCCCGAGTCGGGTTGACAGCGTCCGGCCGGGGCCCTGCCCCTCGTGTGAACGGGAGGACAAGCTCAGCCGATTCCGCCCATCGTGGCCGTAGCCCCGCAGCACGCGGTTTAGTCGTCGTCGCTGGCGCCAAGCTTGGCCAGGCGCTCGGCGCGTTCGCGAGCCATGCGCTTCAGGATCTCCTGACGCCGCGGGTCCTGCGAGATGTCGCGCACCCGCGTCGGGGCATCAGCAGCATCGGCGGCAGGCTCCGGCGCCGACGCCGGCGAGGTAGGCTCCGGGGCGGGGGGCGGCTCGCCCCCTGCGTCGCCGCGCCCTTCCAGGACCGCCCGCTGGTTCGCCCAACGCTCGCGCAGCGCATCCTGCGCCTGCGCCCACGTGTTGATCTTCTCATACGGCCGAGCCTCGCCGGCCTCGTGGTCCCAACGCCACAACTCAACGCCCGCCGTCGTCAGCAACCCGATGGCCAGCGGATCCGCGTACTCCTCCTCGAAGACGACCCGCTTGATGCCGCTGTTGGCGATCATGCGGCTGCACTGCGTGCACGGCTGCGTGGTGCAGTAGATATCTGCGCCCTCCACGCTCACGCCAAACAGCGCGGCCTGGAGCAGCGCATTTTGCTCCGCGTGCAGGCACGGGCAAACGTCCGCCATCATGCCGCTGGGAATTTCCAGTTCGTCGCGGATGCAACCAACATCGACCGGGTGGGGGAAATTCTTCGGAGCCCCATTATAACCGGTGGTCAGGACATGCTTCTGCTTCACGATCACGGCACCCACCGCCCGGCGCGGGCACGTCGCCCGCGACTTGACCAAGTGGGTCATGTCCATGAAGTAGCGGTCCACACTGGGTCGCTGGTCGGCCACGCCAGCGCAGCCCCGCGGGCACGGAAAGCGTTTGGCCATTCGTCCAGCAAGCGCCGCGCGCCTCGCGCCGCCGCTTAGCGGCGACGTTTGCGCGACGGCTTGCCCAGCGCATACTCCAACACATCCGCAAGCCGGTCGCAATAAACCACTTCGATGCGCTCCAGAATGTGCCGATCAACGACCAACCGATGACGCAGCGACGACGGAACCACGGCGCGCTTGAAGCCCACGGCCGCCGCCGCCTCGATGCGCTGTAGCGTATGCCGGACGGGCCGGATGTCGCCGCCGACGGTCACGCTGGCCAAGAACACGCTATCCATGCGCACCGGCCGATTGTCAAGCGCGCTGATGGCCGCAAGAGCCCCCGCCAGGTTGATTCCATCAAGGTCAGCCTGCCCGTGTACAACCGTACCATCCAGGTGCACCTCGGCGCCAGTCGTGCCACCCTTGTACGATTTCAGCAAACCGTCGATCTTGTTGAGTCCGTGGTGGCGGAACGCCGCCAGGGCCACATCGACAACCACGCCGCCGTGCCCTTCAGTGGGAGCCACGGCCGCCTCGACCGGCACGATGATACCCGCCGGCTCGCCGACATCGCCGGTTCCGATCACGGCGACCGCATTGGCGACCCCCACGGCCTCCCCGTCGATCTGGAAATCGGTGCCCGCGATTTGTCGGGCGTGAATGTCCGCGTTGGTCATCTGCTGCTCCATGGACATGGCGGCCTGCTTGGCGTCCAGCACGTCCTGCAACGAAACCAGGTTGCCGCCGCGGATGTTGGCGTAGTCGCCAGCCGTGCGGACCAGGCCACCCAGTTCGCGCAAACGCAGCGTGAGCTTGCCGGAGCGCCCGGCCCGGCGCTGGGCCTCACGGATCACCTCGGCCGCGGCATCAACAGCCAGATGCGGCACCCGCCCGTCACGCACCACCTCCTGGGCCACGAATTGCAATAACTTGAGCCGGTTCTGGTGCGTGTCGTCCATCAGGTTCTCAACATAGACCTCGTAGCCGTAGCCCCGGATGCGGCTGCGCAGCGCGGGGTGCATGCCCTTGTCGAATCCGTCCGGCTCCTCCAAGGCATCCTGGTTGCCTGCGGCCACCAGAATGAAATCGCAGGGAACGGGTTCGGTTCGCACGTTGCTGCCGCTGCTCGACTGGCTCTGCCCGCTGATGGCGTACTCCCGATCCTGCATCGCCGTCAGCAAGGACTGTTGGCTGGCCAGACGCAAAACATTGATTTCATCAATGAAAAGAACCCCCGTGTGGGCTCGGTGGATCGCGCCGGCCTCCACGCGCAGGTGTGGCGCTGTTTCCAGGCCACCCGACTGGAACGGGTCGTGGCGCACATCGCCAAGCAACGCGCCAGCCTGGCTTCCCGTCCCCTCGAAATAGGGCGCCGTTTGCTCATCCGCCCCATTCTCCACGAGCAGCTTGGGTACGATGAGGCTGCTCTTGGGTCGCTTCTGGCCCATGAAGTACAGAAACATCATGGCGATCAGCAACACGAAAAAGAACGTCAGCGGGCTCTCGGGCGGCGTCTTCAGGAAACTGAACCACACACCGAAAGCGACGAGGCCCAGCGCGACGGTCCACTCAAAAATGCGCCAATACAATCCCTTCTTGCGCGCCTCTGCCTCGTATTTCTCGACCAGCTTGCGGCCATCGCCGCCGGCCACAGCCTTCACGCGGGGATTGTTGGGATTCTTGTTGTTGTGGTAGGCGATGACATCCGGCACCCGCTGGCGGGGGAGGACTTCCGCCATGGCCCTGGCCAGCATCGATTTGCCCGTTCCTGGATCCCCGATCAACATCAGGTTGCGTTTCTGCTCGGCAGCCGTGAGCGCCGTTTTCACGGCCTTCTCCTGCCCAATGATCTGATCGATCAGGCGTGTTGGCGTTCGCACCTGGCTGGTGTCCTTGATCGGGATTTGCTTCACCCAAACGTGGGGGTCCGGGTCGAGGCGCCGCGGGTTCGCAACGCTGTCCATCAGGTCAATTTGATTGCTACTCATAGGCTGGGTGCCTCCGCGGTCTTCTTCTTTTTGGCGGCCGCCATGCGGGCGACGGCTGCTGTTGACAGGACGCCGGCCACCGCCGCAACGATGGCGGGATTGGCTCCCGCCAGAGGCACCGGGACCGGCGACGCGGGCGAGATCGGGGGAAAAGCGGGGGGTGTTGGCTGCAACTCCAGGATTTCCGCGTAGCGGACCACGCCGTGGTCCCCGAACGCGATGAAGGCGCGCTGATCACCCGAGGGCGTCTGGTGCACGACGATGGAGTCCTTGGCGTCGTCGTAGACGCCGGCATCCAAACCGGCCACGTGCGCGGGAAACAGAACGCGGCTGGCAGGATCGCCGTAGCCGAGGCTCCAGCTTCCAAGCAGCCGCCCGCCGCCATGCACGACCCCGTAGGACTTGCGAAAAGGCGACCCCTCGGGGCCATCCGGTGCGCTATAGGTTTCGGCGATGATCATGTGGACCGTCCCGCTGGTCGCCAGAAAAGCAAGCGCATTGACGCGCACGCCCAGCAGCGTCCTGCCAGCCTCGCCGGAGCCGAAGGCGTCGCGGTAATCACGCACGGGAGCCCACTTGCCGCCGACGACTCCGAAGGCCACCTCGACGTGGGCCTTGCCATCGTCGGCGCGGCCGGCCGCCGCCACGACGCCTCCCGGCGCGGCCAGCGACGCATCGGCCAGTTTCATGTTGTCCACTGCGCGCAGGGGCACGGCGTCCGAGACGTCCACTTGCCACACATCGTCCACCACGTGAACAGTGGCCATTTGGATCCCTCCGCGCGCGCCGTCGACGGTGCCAGGGATGACCTGGCACAAGAACAACAGGCGGCTGCCCTGGACGACAGGGTTGCTGATGGACGTGCACGCCTTGAGCTCGCCCAGTGGCTCGGTCCATGCGCCACCGCCCACGCGGGCGAGGAAGCGCAGTGCAGTCTCCTTGCCGGTGCCTTCGAGCCACATGGCCACCATGGCGTCCGCTGCGGGGAATCCGACGACGTGCGCATCGCGCATGACCGCCCCCGGTGCCTGCGTGCCACGCACCACGTAGTCCCGGTCGTAATCGACAGGCTGGGACGCGCGCCCGCTGCTCGTGATCGTGGCCTTGTAGCTGATCTCGCCCGCATCCTCGACGGCGTAGACGCTCACAATGGTCAGGCGACCCTCATCGTCGGCGCCCATGGCGTTGTCCACACCCCAGATGCGGTCGGCCTCGTCCAGCCTCGCGTAGTAGCGGTTATCATCCCACAAGGCGCCGCCGTCGCGGGACTGGAAGGTCGTGTGCGGCTGGTGCACAGCGTTGTCGCGCGCCGTGGCGCTGGGCGCCGGCGTCCCCCCGGGAACCTCGGGCCCGGGCCCGCCGTGGAGTGCGTTGAACGCCAGAAAGCCGGGATGCTTCGGGTCGACGACGAGAACCGGAGCCCCGAGCACGTCTTCGGCGTCCACCAGGTACGATGGACACGCGGGCGCCTCCGCCGAGTTGCGAACCACAGCGGGACACACAAAGCGGACATCGTAGTCGCCTGCGCGGCTGGCAGGCCACGTGTCCGCGGTTGCCCCAGGCGCGTGCGCCGCGCTCACCACTGCCTCGGCGCCGAATTGGGTGGGCACAAAAGGCCGGGCGGGAGCCAGCGGCTCGACGAGGCCGTGGCCGATGGTGCTGGGCGCCATCAACAGCGCCGCCAGCGCCAGCAGGCCCAGGCTTGCAGCGCGCATTAGGCGTCCTCCGGCACGGGGTACGGCGGCATCAACTCGATGGGGCCGACCATTTCTCCGCGCAGGCCAAGACCCTGCGTTTGCACCAGAACCGCCGTCTGGCGATCCCGGCTCTGGTAGGATGCGCTGTCCGTGTCGCCGGCGCACCCGTTGCGCACCACGCACCCGTCGGTGATGGCCACGTAGTAGCGGCCCTCGTCGTCGCTGACCATGTCGATGAAATCCAGCATGTTTCGACAAGCCTTGGGTCCGCCGTCGCCTCCACCCTCCCACACGCACCCGACCTGGACGGGGTCCTCGTCGGGGGTAATCCGCTGGGTCACAAACACGGGGTCGCCGGCTGCGGCATTGAAGCTCGATGTCACGTAGGCGTGCCATTTCGTTCCCCCCGGCGCGTCACTGGGGGTCGCATCCCGGTCCTGGCGGTCTGTGGTCGCGATGTAACTCATGGCGACATTGCCGTCGTCTCCGCTGGTGATCGCGGTGAACCGGGTCATGGCGACCCCCGGGGGAGACACCCGATACACGTCACACGAAACGAACTTGTCCGTGCTCCGCGCCAGATAGACCTGGTGATCGCTGTGGCGGAACAGGAGGTAGCCCGTGCCGTCGGGCGTGACGGTGATATCGGCGTCCACCTCCACGTTGTGGTGGTCGGGGGCGCACGTGTCACGCACCTGCCAGGAAAGACCATCGTCCTCGGTCACGGCCACGGTCAAGGGCTTCTGGCACGACGCAGTGGGCACCAGCGGAAAGGCCACGACCACCGTTCCGTCCGGGTAGGCGGCCGGGTGACCGTTTAGCGAGCCGCACCCGAAGTCGGCCGGCTTGACCCTGGCGTCGTACGCATACGACAGGCCACCATCGTGACTGACAGCGCACCACGTTCCCAAGTCCATTTTGTTGACGCAAAGGTAGAGCGCGTACGGAAACGCGGGGTTGGCCGCAAAAGACGACGACGGGCCATGCGGCGCCGTCATGAGCTTTTGGTGATCCAGGTAAGGCGTGGCGCATGAAGCTGGCCGATCGATCCAGTTTTCGCCCTCGTCGTCGCTCCAGAAGAGGTACGTACAGACGAGGCCTGGATGCATGTGGTTGGTGAAGATCCGATCCGTCTGCGGCTCTACCCAGATCATTGGATCAGCCGTCGAAAAATAATCTTCCACCACGTCGCGCGGGGGCGTGCGGAAATCCAGCACCATCTCCCATGTGCGACCCTGATCCTGCGACCGATGCACGCGGTCAAGGGTCGTGACGAAGATGGCTCCGCTTTCGGTCACTCCGATGTTCGGCTCGGCGCCCTCCGTTGGGACTTCGGCCTCGACCCCCACCGGCAGGCCGTCAAACTCTAGGCCTGCGACGCCCAGCGCCGACACATCGTCCAGCAAGGCGCCGCCTGCATCATGGATGACCGGCGGAGCAAACGTCAGGACGCCATCGAACCCGGCAAGAAGCTCCGATTGTGGCGTGAACAGATCCGATTGGGCGCACCCCGCGAGCCCGGCGCCGAGCACCAGTGCCACCGCCCCCACCAGCGCGAGCCGCATCACGATGTCCTCCTCGGCCAGTAAACCGCAGTCCCCAAAACCAGGGAAAACACCAGCACGAACGCGAGGGCCACAGGCCAGGTTTCGGCTACCAAGTCACGCGTGATTTCCATCGGCGTCGGCTCGGCCTCGCGACGGATGTCCAGCAATGCCTGGGTGCCGGGCGTGGTGCCCGCAAAGCCTGCGTGCGCACCGGTGTCGTGGGCATCCGGGAAGGACCAGCCGTTCGCGGTCTCCAAATCCTCGATGAAGAACATCTGCGGGACAATGGTGTCATCGAGGTAGAGGCTCCTGTAGACCTCGCCCCCGAAGCCATACGACTCGGATGCAAACGAGACGAATGTGGCCTCCATGTGGATGCCCACCACAACCCCGGGGGCACCGCCCGCGTCGATCGCCCGAACCCGCACCTGGGGGAGCAGCCGGCCATAGCTCCCGATCTCAGACGCCATGGCACGGTGGGACCCAAATGCCTTGCCGGTGCGCCCGTCGCTGTAGACCAGCCAGAGATCGATTGGGTCGCCAGCCAGGAGCGCGACATCATCAATCCCGTCGCCCGTCACATCGGGCAGCCGGCTGGGGAACGCGAGCGCCCCCGCCGTGGTCATGGACGAGAGGATCTCGCCCGTGAACCCCGAAACCCACGAGGTCTGGTGCAGCACAAGCCCGTCAGGCAAGAAGATGGGGTCATCGATTGGGTAATCGCCGACGCCGTCACCATCAACATCGGGAAATCCATCGGCCTGCAAGCGCGAATAGATGGCCTGCAGATCGAAGGGCGCGGATATGGTGTTCGTGGTCCGAATCAATTGACCGGTATCTCCATCCAGCACGCGAATTCCGCGCGCGGTAACGTTTCGGCCATCCCCGAAAATGGTCGCACGATTCTCTTGTGTCCACCAATGCATGAAAACGAAATCGACGCCGCCGTCGCCGTCAGCATCCCCGAGCGGGTAGATCTCCTGCCATCGAAGCGAACGCTGCGTCCAGAGGACGGAACCGGTGTCCCCGTCCAGAACATGAATCTGGTCTTCGTAATCGGCCATGCGCAAACGCAGTTGAACCAACAAATCCATTCCCCCATCGCCATCGATGTCGCCAGCGGGACGAATGTGCACGTTCAAGCCTTGATTGCGGTTGTAATAATCGTGCCGGCCATTTGCAGTGGGCGCGTCGATGTTTTCCAGCAACGTGGTGCGAAACAACAGGGACCCGGTGGCTCCGCTCCAGGCCATCGCCGACGCCCCGAAACCCTCCCGTCCATCTGTGTTGAGCGTGCGCAGATCCCGCCATTCACGCGTGACCGAGACCAGATCCGCAATGCCGTCACCATCAACGTCTGCGGAAACGCGATCCGGCGACCAAGCCATGCGATATTGACCGTAGGGCATTTCGTCGCTGTAGCCACGGTAGTGTACACTGTAGTCGTCGGTCGAGAAAGGAGTCACGAGCGAGGGCCAGGGCATTTGACTGCGCCCCGGCACCGGCGTCAGGATTGGTTCGCGGTAAACGAGTTCGCCTGTGTCAATGTTCACGCGGGCAAGCCACTCGTTGGGGTAATACGAATCGACGATTTCGACGCCCCGGTTAATTCCCGGCAAGGTAAAAATTGTCTGGACCGAGCTTGCCGTGAAGCCGATGCCTTGCAGCAGCAATTGGCCGTCGGCGATTCCCTGCACACCAGGATGATTTTCCCCCGGGTTGACCAAGTGGGGCTTGACAAAAAGTGTCTCGGCAACGTATTGCCTGAGCAAGCCGTTGGCAAGAAATCCTTCAAACGGAATATTCCAGCGTTCGACGCCAGTCGTGGCGTCAAGCAGGTAAACATCGTGATGGATTACGACCGAGCTCCCGACGAGGGTGGGATCGTTCCAGTTGAAGCGCTGCGCCAGAATGGCGGGCCCGTCGGCCGTCGGCACCATGCCGATCACCGCGTTGACCGAGCAATCCGCGAACCCTTGCGCTGTCGAAGCGTAGTCAACCATGGGAACGTGCCACAGGGGTTCCCCTGACGCTCCGCTGACCGCCACCAACACGTGGTAGGGCCCACAGTAGTACGCCGACAGGTAATACTGGACCAGCGAGACCGGATCAAGGAGGCCAGAGCCCGATCGGCGACACTCCCGGTAGTCCAGGCAGAGGATGTCGAGGGCGACGTCATCGACGCCGTCGCCATCCACATCACCCAGCAGGTGTTCGTACGATACGCTGCCGGCCGGGTTGACAATGGCGTCAAAGGGTTGCTGATCTCCCCGGGCTGCGGCCATGAATGCCCACCCGACATCGCTTGGGCGGGAATCCCTGGCGCTCAGCGTCGTCAGCAAGTGCGATACGGGGCCGCCGCCAGGGAGCGCAAGGCCGCCGTCGGGGAGGGTTAGGTTGCGCCGAATCGTTGTCCCTGGCTCCTCGATCACCTGGCTCGCCTGGCCCGCCTGGGGTGGCGCGGCCACGGTTGGCTGGCCGTTGCCATCGGTGGGCGGTGCCGCGGCCTTCCTGGCGGGCGTCACAAGCCCGGCATTCTCCACCCCGTCGCTACCGGATGCCGGATCGCCATCCACGTCGTCGGGATCGGGGATGGGGATCGCGTCAACGTCGGGGGCTCCACCGTCGGCGCCGATCATGCCAGGGGTCGGAATCAGGAACAGCACGAGCATGATGCCCAGTGGATCGGCGCGGTTGCGCGCGGCCGCCCGCCGGCGGCGCACCAGCGGCGCCAGGGCGAGCGCCAGGAGAGCCGCGGCGACCACCGCGACGCCGATCGCCGTGACCAGCTCAAGCGTGCTTTGGATGAAGCGACCGTCGCGCAAAGCCGCCTCCTGGAGCAACCCAGGTCCCGGGTCCGAGTTGTCCGGCGAGGGCACCGACCACCTCAGGTGGCCATCATCCAGCACGCCGAAGCTCGGGACGATCTCAAAGGCACGCCAGAACGAGAACCGCTCCATGTTGGTCGAGAACCAGACAGAACCGTCGCGCAAGCCACAATGGGCCCCCAGCGCGACCAGGCTGACGCCCAGCGTACTGGCACCGGCATCGATGCTCTTCCACAGCTCGGTGCGCTGGCTGGCTTCGACCGTGCCGGAGAACGGGTTATCTGGCGGATCTTCCCAACGCACGACTTCGACGCGCTCCGAATGGCCGACAAAAGCGGTAGGCACGCCGTCGCCGCAGTCGGCCATGATGCCCCGCGAGCCCCAGGTCTCGTGGCTGGCGATCACCTCGCCAGTCCGGCCGTCCAGGCGATCGAACGCCTCGCGGGCCGTCGCCCGGAAGACCTGCTCGGAACCTACGGCG